>LJCR01000169.1 GCA_001399705.1 Kouleothrix aurantiaca | reverse complement strand
ACATGACGATATAGGCCGCCAGCACGCCCGAGACAGCGCTCAGGCTGGCGAGCTTGAGAAACGACCGACGACTCAGGCGCTTGGCATCTTCGGTAGACATGCATCCTCCTTGAGCATATGTGGCTGCTTCGGCGGAACGCCGGGAACCGACAGTGGTTGTGGGCGAGCGGGCGCTACTCGTGGAGCCAGCATGCGGCCGTGTGGCCGGGCTGCACCTCGCGCAGCGGCGGCGCCTGCTCGCGGCAGACGGGCATGACGTGCGGGCAGCGCGCGGCAAAGGCGCAGCCGCGAATGTTGGCGGTTGGGCTGGGCACCATGCCCTTGATCGGCACCAGCATCTTGCCGGCTTTCTTGCCCAGCACCGGCACCGAGTTCAGCAGCCCGACCGTGTAGGGATGCAGCGGCGAATGAAAAATCTCGCGCACCGGCGCTTGCTCGACGATCTTGCCCAGGTACATCACCGCCACGCGGTCGCTGATATGCTTCACAACCGAGAGACCGTGCGCAATAAACAGGTAGGTCAGGCCGAGGCGATCCTGCAGGTCTTCCAGCAGGTTGATCACCTGCGCCTGGATCGACACGTCCAGCGCCGACACCGGCTCGTCGCAGACCACGAACTCGGGCTCGACGGCCAGGGCGCGGGCGATACCAATGCGCTGGCGCTGGCCACCCGAGAACTCGTGCGGGTAGCGGTTGATGAAGTACGGGTTGAGGCCGACGAGCTGCAGCAGCTCTTGCACGCGCTCGCGCACGGCCTTGCCCTGGCGCAGGTTATGCACCTTGATCGGTTCGCCAATAATATCGCCCACGGTCATACGCGGGTTGAGCGAGGCATACGGGTCCTGAAAGATCATCTGCACCTTGCGGCGCATGCGGCGCAGATCCTCACCCTTGAGCTTGACCAGATCCTGCCCCTGAAACAGCACCGAGCCGGCGGTTGGGCGGTAGAGCTGCAGAATCGCGCGGCCCGTCGTCGACTTGCCGCAGCCCGATTCGCCCACCAGGCCCAGCGTTTCGCCCTTCTTGATCGAAAAGCTCACGCCATCAACGGCCTTCACTGCCCCTACCTGGCGCTGAAAAACAATGCCCTTGGTCACCGGGAAGTGCATCTGCAGGTCATTCACCTGAATCAGGTCCGGTGCCGTCCCGTTTGCTTGTGTCGTCATAGCCAATCCTCTTAGCGCGTAGGCGCGTGCTCACGGCCGCGCGATAGTATTGTTATCCGGCGACCTCAGTGACGGCCTCGGCATTTTCACGAGCCGGGATGGGCGTCTCGAGGGTAATATCGAACAAGCACGCCGCGCGATGGTCCGGGCCAACCGGGCGAAGCGGCGGGACGGTTTGGTCGCATTTGCCGGCCACAAAGTAATCGCAGCGCGGGCTGAACGGGCAGATCGCGGGCAGATTGATCAAGTCCGGCGGAAGCCCCCGAATCGGTGTAAGCTTACGTCCATCTTGCTCATCAAGGCGCGGGATCGAGCGCAGCAGGCCGATCGTATAGGGCATGCGCGGGTTCGCAAAGATCTCGCTCGTTGGCCCTTCTTCAACGATCCGGCCCGCATACATCACGGCCACGCGGTCGGCCATGCCGGCCACCACGCCCAGGTCGTGCGTGATGATGATAACGGCGGTGCCGGTTTCGTTTTTGAGGCGGTTGATCAGCTCAAGAATCTGCGCCTGGATCGTCACGTCGAGCGCGGTGGTCGGCTCGTCGGCCACAAGAATGGCGGGGTTGCACGAGAGCGCGAGCGCGATCATGATGCGCTGGCGCATGCCGCCCGAAAGCTGGTGCGGGTATTCGTGCAGGCGGCGCGCGGCGTCGCTGATCTGCACCTTCTGCAACATCTCAAGCGCGCGGTCCATCGCTGCCTGCTTGCTCAGCCGCAGGTGGATGCGCACCGCCTCGGCGATCTGCGATCCGATCGTGTACAGCGGGTTGAGCGAGGTCATTGGCTCCTGAAACACCATGGCGATCTCGCCGCCGCGAATGGCCCGCATCTGCGCACCATTCGGGCGCAGCTTGGCGATGTCGACGGTTCGGCCATCGCTCTGGCGCAGCAGGATCTGCCCGCCCGCGATCTTGCCGGGCGGCGATTTCAGCAGGCGCATGATCGACATGGCGGTGATGCTTTTGCCGCAGCCGCTTTCGCCCACAATCCCCAGGGTTTGCTGGCGGCCCAGCGCCAGGTCAACGCCATCGACTGCCTTCACCACGCCGCCATCGACATAGAAGTAGGTGCGCAGATCCTTGAGCTCGAGCACGGGCGGCCCGCCGGGCGCGGGCATGGTCGGCGCGGTGCTGTCACTGGTTTGTTGCATGATTTTGCTCCATCACCGCGCGCAGCGTTTCCAGCAGGCGGGCCGGCAGCACCGGCTTGACGAGGTAGGCCGCCGCGCCCAGCGCCATGCCGCGCCGCCGCTCATCCAGCACGCTGCACAGCACCAGCGGCACCGCGCGGCCTGTATGCTCGCGCAGGGCGGCCAGCGCTTGCCAGCCGCGCTCGTCGCCATACGAGGGCTCAAGCACAATCGCGCCAAACGTTTCGCCCTGAACCAGCGCAAGTGCGGCCGACGCTTCGGCGCATTCCACCACGCGGTACTCGCGGCGCAGCGCGCGCGCGTACAGCTCGCGGGTCGCCGCATCGGGCTCGACGATCAGGACAGCTGGTTGAGAGCTGTGCATCATTGCATATCCATCTGGGCAGGGTTGGGTATGCACGGAGAATAGCGCATCGGCGGCGCGCTGTCTCGCACAAGAGCATGGAGCATTCGGACAAAAGCACGATGCGGGCGCGAACGCGGTGACAAGATGATGGGGTGAGATACCGTCTTGATTGTCAAGCTCCTTTCTGGGTCATGTGGGCTAAAGCAAGCTCGGCGTCAAACGGACGACCGCTTGCAAGTACGCCGTAAGCCAGCTGGAGCAATTTGCGCATCGCTGCGCCGACAATCGCTTTTGGCGCCAAACCTCGCGCTGCCAGCCGCGCACAGAATACCTGCAGGACGACATTATGCTGTTTGGCGACAATCGCTGGAAAGAACAATGCCCGCCGCAATGCTGCGTTCCCGATTTTCGACAAGCGTGTCCGTCGGTGCACGCTTGTACCCGAACTGTACTGGCGCGGCGTCAAACCGGCGTAGGCTGCCACGGCTCGTGCATTGGCAAAGCGCGTCAAGTCGCCCGCTTCCGCCAGAATGCGTGTCGCAGTCAGGCTGCCAATCCCACCAATGCTTTGCAACAGCTCGTGTTGCTTGCTGAGTTCCGGATGCGTGTCGATATGGTCGCTGATTTGGCGCTCGATATCGGCAATTTGCTGGTCCAGAAAGCGGATATGTGCGGCCAGTGCCTCGGCGACCACGTGCGGGTGACCGGGCGCACCTTGGCGGTTGCGCTCAGCCTGACGAGCCTGCTGCAGGACGTCGAGATGGCGAACCAGCGCGCGCAACTCACGGACGGCCGGGTCAGGCGGGGTCCAGGGCGTGAGTGTCGCAGCTTCGGCCTGGGCAAAACGGGCGATCAGGGCGGCATCGGCAGAGTCGGTCTTGTTGCGGGCGAGCTGGCTTTTGGCATAGGCAGCGATGCGAGCCGGGTTGACGACAAAGACGCGAAAGCCAGCATCGTGGAGCGCCAGAGCGACATCATCACTGTAGGTGCCGGTCGCTTCCAGACACACCACAATCTCATCGACGTGCTGGGTAGCGAGCCAGTGCAGCAGGCGGGTAAAACCAGACGGGGTGTTGGGAATGCTGGTCTTGCGAGGGGTTTTCGGTCCAAGCAAGACGACGGCGAGGGTGTCTTTGGCAACATCAATACCGAGAAAAGCAGGCATAGACACTCCTTGAAAGAGCAGACAGCGGGGAATACCCAAACCGGCCGACCTGGTGCATGCGGGCTCTGCTCGCTGAGGAGGTGGCCACTCGATACCGTTCGGCCTCGTGAAGGGCACAGCGGGCGTCGGAGCGAAATCTCACCCACAGGCTCACAGCCGAAAGGGGGGAACGGCTTCGCGACGCCCGACCCGCGTCCAACAAGTTTGGTGCTAGGATACACCATCCGTTCTCGTTACGCTTAAGATACCAAGGGGTGACAAGATGATGGGGTGAAAGGGTGACAAGATGACGAAGGGCGCGAACGTGGTGACAAGATGACGAAGGGCGCGAACGTGGTGACAAGATGATGGGGTGAGTGCAGGAGATGCTTATAGCGTCCTGAGTAGCCGCAGAGCGGCGTATCGAAGGGCGCGAACGTGGTGACAAGGTGATGGGGTGAGTGCAGGGAATGCTTATAGCGTCCTAAGTAGCCGCAGAGCGGCGTATCGAAGGGCGCGAACGTGGTGACAAGGTGATACCAAATACGGATGATTACTTCTGAATTTTCATGCTGAGCGTAGCGAAGCATCTCTCGTTACTGTGAATAGGAGATTCTTCACTCCGCTGACGCTCCGTTCAGAATGACAAAATGCAAATCTTTACCCGAACTTGGTATGAGTGCAGGAGATGCTTATAGCGTCCTGAGTAGCCGCAGAGCGGCGTATCGAAGGGCGCGAACGACGATATTAGGGGAATAGGGCAGCCGGTGGTGTTGAATGTTGAGTTGCACCGAACCTGCAACCTTCAAACTTTCAACGTCAAACACCTTTGCGCTCTTTGCGCGCTTTGCGGTGAATAATTTAGTCACTAACCGTAAATCGTAAACCCTAAATCCTCCGTGCCTCTGTGTTTCCGTGGTGATTTTCCCGCCGCCGCCCGCTCAGCTTTGTTCGCGGTAGCTTTGTGGCGAGCAGCCGACCTGCTTGCGAAACACGCGCCCGAAGTAGCTCGCATCCTCGAAGCCGACTTCGCTGGCAATGGCGGTGATGCTGGCGTCGGTGCCGCGCAGCAGCGTTTTGGCCTGCTGGATGCGGTAGCGATTCAGGTATTCCCACGGCGAAATACCCAGCTCCTGGTGGAAAATCTGCGTCAGGTAGTTTTTGCTGACGCCCAGCGCGCTGGCGATCTCCTGGCGCGACACGCTGTGCATGTGGTGCTGCTGGATGTAGGCAATCGTGCGCTTCACAAGCTGGCTGGTTGGGCGTGCCAGCGCGGTCGCGCCGCTCAGCGCAGCGTGGAGCGCCGCCGCCGTTTCGCCGCCCGAAAGAATATCTTTGCTGTGAAACGTCACCCGCGCAAAGTCGAGCTGCTGCACATCCTCCAGCGACAGCGCGCGCCCGCTGAGCACCAGCACCGGCACATGGCGCGTGCGCTCGTCGGCGGGCAGGTGGCGCAGCACCGCAAAGCCATCCACGCCCGGCATGGCCAGGTCGAGCAGCACCAGGCTTGGTGTTTCGCCGGCCAGCAGCTCCAGCGCGGCCGTGCCATCGCCCGCGGTGGCGATTGCGTAGCCGGGCAGCGCCTGCGCCACCTGCGCGCGATACAGCTCGCGCGTCTGGGCGTCGTCGTCCACGATCAGCACCGGGCCAGCCACGCCAGCCGGGCGCAGCGCCGCAATCGTTTCGGCCAGCGTGCCAGCCTGCAGCGGCTTGTTGAGCATACCCGTCAGTCCAAGCGGCTGCGTATCACCTTCGTGGCCATACAGCACAAATGGCAGCTGGCACAGGCGCGGGTCGGCCCGCAGCTGCTGAATCAGCGCCCACTCAGCTGGCTGCGCATGCGCGAGATCCCAGGCCAGCAGCGCCGGTTGGCTGCCAGCCAGCACCTCGTCAAGCTCCGCGCCCGAGCCGAGCCGCCGAATGATCAGCCCTTTGCGCTGGCCGAGCGCAGCAATCGCCGGCGGCGGCTGCGGCTGCGACGAGATCAGCAGCAGGGTGTCGGCGCCGCTGGCGGGCCGGGCTTGCCCACCTGCCAGCGCGGGCAGCGGCAGG
>LJCR01001689.1 GCA_001399705.1 Kouleothrix aurantiaca | reverse complement strand
CACCCTGCCCAATTCAGCAATAACAGTGCCCCGTATGGAGAAATCATCCCGCCTGGTGAAGAAATGTTTTCGCGCAAATGCCTGCTGGCCGGGTATGCTAGCAGTGTGGCGAGCGGGCCGGGACGACAGGCAGGCGGAAGCCCCGCCAGAGGGCGCTTAAGAGCACGCGGCGGATGAATGAGCAGTCGCGTGGGTGTACGCTTCCGCACTGAGCCGGGCCTGGCCCCGCCGCACCGCATGGTTTCAAGCCGGAAAGGAGGCGCCGCACTCACTTTTCATGCTCGATACAAAAGCTACATAGGGGGTATTAGCGGCGCGCCGGCCCACTCGACGCGCCGCTTGTTTCGCCCGGCGCTGCTGCGGGCGCGGGCGACAGGAGGCAACGATGCGAAGGATATTCCTGCTGCGCGCTGCGGGCGTGCTGGGCGCAAGCCTGACCGTAGGCATGCTGCTGATCTGGTTTGCGCTGCGCCCCTGGTACACAAGCTGGGGAGCGACCGCCGCCGAGGTGCACAAGGCCCTGCCCGGCGACGAGCTGATTGCCGCGCCGCTGCCCATGAGCCTGCGCACCAAGGCGATCACGATCAATGCCACGCCG
The DNA here is from genome assembly GCA_001399705.1 of Kouleothrix aurantiaca. Classification (GTDB taxonomy): domain Bacteria; phylum Chloroflexota; class Chloroflexia; order Chloroflexales; family Roseiflexaceae; genus Kouleothrix; species Kouleothrix aurantiaca. The sequence goes on along the minus strand of LJCR01001689.1, from coordinate 995 downwards.
GCCGAGATCTGGCCCTGGCTGGTGCAGATGGGCCAGGGGCGCGGCGGGCTGTACTCCTACGAGTGGCTGGAAAACGCGCTTGGCATGGAGATGCACAACGCCGACCAGATCATCCCCGAGCTGCAGCAGCTCCACATTGGCGACCCGATCCGCATGGGGCCGGAAGGCAAGGCCCCGCCGCCCTTCCTTGCGGCGCAGATCCTCCCGGGCCGCGCGCTGGTGATCGGGCATCGCAACGCGCAAAAATCGGCCTGGCGCGACACCTACGCCTTTGTGCTGCAACCAATCGACGCGGGGCACACGCGCCTGATCCACCGCAACCGCGCCGCCGAGCAGTTCGGCATCGACCGCGCGCTGGAGCCGGGCTATTTCCTGATGGAGCGCGGCATGTTGCTGGGCATCCGGCAGCGCGCCGAGCGCAACCGCGGCCTGGTGGCGCAGCAGTAGGCAGGTGCCGCATCACACATCTTTTCGAATACCACCAAGACACGAAGACACCAAGTGTTGATGATCTTGGTGCCTTGGTGTCTTGGTGGTGAAGCGCTCTTGCGCAATTCACAGCAGAAAGAAAGCTTATGAAAGCATTGATTGTGTACTCGTCGTGGTTCGGCCACAACCGCGCCATCGCCGGCCTGCTGGCGGGCGAGCTGCGCCGCCACGGCGTCACGGTGGCATGCAAGCCCGTGAAGGACGTGCTGAACAGCGAGATCGGCGGCTACGACATGCTGGTGCTCGGCACCTACACCCATCATGGGCGCGCGTCGCACGGCCTGCGCCTGCTGATCGAGGGCACCCTGACGCGCCAGCTCCAGCGCATGAGCATCGCCGCGTTCGGCACGCAGGTGTTCGACAGCCCGGCCTACCAGCACCCCGGCGGCGTCGACGATCTGGAGCTGGCGCTGGCCGCGCGCGGCTGCGACCTGGCCGCGCCGCCGCTGCGGATCGGGCTGCGCGGGCTGGCGCGTTTTGCGCCCTGGCCCGGCATTGGCAACCAC
>LJCR01001688.1 GCA_001399705.1 Kouleothrix aurantiaca | reverse complement strand
GTGCTGAATGTGGTTCAAATCAACGCTTGCGCAACCCTGATGCAAACAAAAGCCGGCTCTTTTCCACGTGGTCGCGGCAACGCTTGCTCAACCCTGCGTTGTACGAACGCCCGTTATGCCGCGTGGTTCCGTTCAAGGTTGTCTCAACCCCGCGTGGGATGAACGCCCGTTGTGCTGATTGTGGTTCCGGTCAGCGTGGTTCTTCCGGGCGCAGTTGCTCGTATCGCTTCAACGTGGTTGGCTTTGTGCCTCAGCTCGGCTGTCTATCAATGCTCTCGCCCAACACGCGCTTGCAGCGGACGCCGCTTCGCGTCGTGCGAGATCGGGCGTTTTTCAGCGCCAGTATCTGCTACAATGTGCTTGCCATCAATCGGTGGCGGCGCCGCTAAAGCGCAACCCGTTGGGCGCGTCTCAGTTCGCATGTTCGCCTCAATCTCGCAGGTCGCTTTCTGTCGTTTCGGCAGAAGAACGCAGTGCAGCTACGAAGGAACGAATCGAGCGTGGAATGAACGCCCGTTGTGCCGCGTGGTTCCAGTCAGTGTATTCTCAACCCCGCGTGGTGCGAACGCCCGTTGTGCTGTATGTGGTTTCGGTCAACGCTTGGCGTCAATGATTGTGGTACGAACGCTCGTTATGCCGCGTGGTTCCGTTCAAGGTTTTCGCAACCCTACGTGGAACGAATGCTCGTTATGCTGAGGGTGGTACCGGTCAACGTGATTCCGCCGAGCGCAGCTGCTCGTGTCGCATCAAGGCCGGCGGCTCATGCTTTCACTTTGCTGTTTATCAAAGCTCGCGCCCAACACGCGCTTGCAGCGGACGCGCTTTGCGCCACAAGATCGGGGCTTTTTCAGAAGATCATTTCGTGTGGAGTTTTCGTCCGTTCTCGGCAGCGCGCCGCTAAAGCGCAAGCCGTTCGGCGGCATCTCATTCGTCATGCCAAATCTAACAGAATTTTGTACTTCTCTCGGCCATGATACAAACACCACCAAATCCATCACACGCAGCGATTGTGTTAGTCACTGGCACTATGGCCTCGGGCAAGTCAAGCGTTGCCCAAGCGCTTGCCGAGCGTCTTCCCAAGAGCGTACATCTGCGCGGTGATCTATTCCGCCGTATGATAATCAATGGACGTGCTGATATGTCCTTTGATTTGTCTGAAGAGGCTGAACGACAACTCGAACTTCGCTACACTCTTGCGGTCGAGGTTGCCAAGCGCTACATCCAAGCAGGGTTCGTGGTAGTTTATCAAGATATTGTGATTGGCAAGGCGTTGCAAGAGATCGTATGGGCTTTTCGTGCATATCAGCTGAGCGTTGTTGTGTTATGCCCGCGCCCTGAGATCATTGCAGAGCGCGACCAAGCTCGTCGAAAGACGGGCTATCCAAATCGCGCATCAATAGATGCTTTCGATCATATCTTGCGTTCGGAGACGCCCCACATCGGCTACTGGTTTGACAATTCTGATGTGAGTATAGCTGAAACGGTCGATGCAATTTTGTCACATCTGAAACTCGCACCGCTCAATGGAAAGGACAGGGAATAACTACCGCCGAACACGCGCTTGCAGCGGACGCCGCTTCGCGTCGAGCGAGAT
>LJCR01001687.1 GCA_001399705.1 Kouleothrix aurantiaca | reverse complement strand
GCAGGTTGCAGGTTTGCAGGTTAGAAGGTGGCGGGTTTGAGAGCCATCACTTATGGCGTCCTGCGTGCGCGAAGCGCGTATCGAAGGGCGCAGCGGAAGGCCAGTTTTACCGCAAAGGGCGTGAGGGTTTGCAGGTTACTCCCGCCGGGGTCTAGGGTTTGGGGTTTTGGGATTGGGACGCTCACCCTTTCACCCCGTCACCCTTTCATCTTGTCACCCCTTTACCCCTTCACCTGATCATTGATTCCGGGGACGGCGCTACGGCGCGGCAACGTCCTCGCTCTCGGCTGGCGTGCCGGGGCGGCGCCGGGTGAACATGCGCATCACCGGCAGGGCCAGCGCCGCCACCACAGCCACAATCAGCAGGCTGCGCAGCACCTCGAAAATACCGCCCAGGAAGCTGCCGCCGCGCTCGCCGCCCCGCCTTTCAAAACCACCGGGCCGGCGCGGTGCGCCAGCAGTGGTGCCGTTTGCGCCACCAGCCTGCTGCTCAAAGCCGGGCGGGCGCCCCTCGAAGCCGCCGGCCGAGCGATTGCCCGCCAGCGCGTAGGCCGCGCCGCACACCAGTGCGGCGGCGACCAGAATAATGATTGTGCGACCGATCTGTTTCATCTCACGCTTCTTTGTTTGATCGAGCTGAAAAGCTGGCGGACGCGGCGGTGCTACGATTCAGCGCCGGGTGGTAGTAAGTGGCGGCAATCGCCAGCAGCGCCACCAGCGCCACGCCCACCACCGTCACCAGGCTGAATGCCAGCGCAAGTTGCACCCAGAGCTTGTTCATGATGCCCTACGACCCACCCAGGCGGTAGCCGATCCCGTAGACGGTTTCGATATAGATCGGGTGGAGCGGGTCGGGCTCAACCTTCTTGCGCAGATTTTTGATATGGCTGTCGATGCCGCGGTCGAGGCCGTCGTAGGCATAGCCCAGCCCTTTTTCGATCAGCTCGGCGCGGGCGGCCCGATGTCGCCGGCCGGGCAGCAATTTCTTGCGCAGGTCAACCGCTCGCTGCTGCAGGCAGGGCTGCTGGCCGGCGCGCTGGGCCTGCTGCTGGGCGTGGTGGTTGCGCGCGGTGTAGCCGCGCCGCTCAACCGCCTCTCAGTCGCCGCGCGCCAGATCGCGCAGGGCACGCTCGAGCAGCGTTTACCCACCCGCGGGGCCGAGGAAGTGGCCGACGTGGCGCGCGCCTTCAACGAAATGGCCGCCGCGCTCCAGCAATCCGAGCAGCTGCGGCGCAACATGATCGCCGACGTGTCGCACGAGCTGCGCACGCCGCTAACCGTCATTCAAGGCAATCTGCGCGCGCTGCTCGACGATGTCTACCCGCTCGGCAAGGCCGAAATCGCAACAATTTACGACGAAAGCGTGCTGCTGGGCCGGCTCGTCAACGATCTGCGCCAGCTCGCCCAGGCCGAGGCCGGCCAGCTTGCCCTGCACATCCGGCCAGGCGACGTCGCGGAGCTGGTGCGGGGCGCGCTTGTGCCGTTTGAGGCAAGCGCCGCCGCGCAGGATGTTGCGCTGCTGCTTGAGCTGCCGGCAGGGTTGCCCGCAGTCGTGGCCGACGCCGACCGTGTGCGGCAGGTGATTCACAATCTGG
>LJCR01001686.1 GCA_001399705.1 Kouleothrix aurantiaca | reverse complement strand
GTCTACTACATTGGCATGCTGTCCTCGCCCATCGAGAACATTCGCGGGCAGGCGCAAGAGCTGCAGCAGGCCAGCGCGGGCATGGGCCGCATTGGCGAGCTGTTCGCGCTCCAGCCGCGCGTGACCGAGCGCGTGCGCGCTGCGCTGCCGGGCGGCGCGCTCGGCGTTGCTTTCGAGCACGTGACCTTTGCGTATGAGGACGAAGGACCGAAGACGAACGACGAAGGAGCAGGCGATTCGTCCACCGTCGTTGGTCATTCGTCAAACGCCGTGCTCTCGGACATCATATTCGATCTGCCCGCCGGCAAAGTTCTGGGCCTGCTTGGCCGCACCGGCAGCGGGAAAACCACGCTGACGCGCCTGCTGTTCCGCCTGTACGACCCAACCGGCGGCGCGGTGCGAGTGGGTGGCATCGACCTGCGCGACACTGCGCGCAGCGAGCTGCGCCAGCGCATTGGCCTGGTCACGCAGGACGTGCAGCTTTTCCACGCCAGCGTGCGCGACAACCTGACCTTTTTCGACCCGAGCATCCCCGACGCGACGATTGAGCGCGTGCTCGGCGACCTGGGGCTGCTGCCGTGGCTCCATTCTCTGCCCGAGGGCCTGAGCACCCTGCTCGCGCCGGCTGGCGGCGGGCTGTCCGCTGGCGAGGCGCAAATTCTCGCCTTCACGCGAGTGTTTTTGCGCGCGCCCGGCCTGGTCATTCTGGATGAAGCGTCGTCGCGGCTCGACCCGGCCAGCGAGGCGATGATTGAGCACGCCGTCGACCGGCTGCTGCGCGAGCGCACCGGCATCATTATCGCGCACCGGCTCGCCACCGTGCTGCGCGCCGACGACATTCTGATCCTCGAAGACGGCCACATCCGCGAGTACGGCCCGCGCGCCGCGCTGATGGACGACCCCGACTCGCGCTTTTCGGAGCTGCTGCGCGTGGGAATGGACGAAGTGCTGGCGTAGGCGAAGAACCAAGAACCAAGAACTGAGAACCAAAACTGCGCAACCGCACGGGCGTATCGCATATGCCCTGCCATAGCAATCGGGAACATAATGCAAGCCACAATCGCCCAACCGAAGATGCGCCCGGCGTGGTGGTACTTCTGGCGGCTCATCCGCTTTGCGCCGGCCGTCTATCTCGCCAACCTCACTGCGATCGCCGCCGTGCTGCTGCTCGACGTCGTGCCGGGCCTGATCGCTCGCGAGTTCTTCAACACGCTCAGCGGGCAGGAACCGTCGCAGCTTGGCATTGGGACTCTGGCCGCGCTGCTGGCAATGAACGGGCTGGCGCAGGTGGTTGTGCTGCTGGTGCTGCCCGCCACGAACACCACGTTTGTGTATACCACTGGCGCGCTGCTGCGCAAAAACCTGCTGGCGCGCGTGCTTGAGCGCCCGGGCGCGCGCGCGCTGCCGGCCTCGTCGGGCGAGGCGGTCAGCCGCTTCCGCGAAGATATCGACGACACGCTGTGGAGCATTTTCCACTTCAACGACCTGATCGCCATGTTTGGCTTTGCGGCGGCGGGACTGTCGATTATGTTCAGCATCAACGCCTTTATTACCCTGACAGTCTTTCTGCCGCTGGTGCTGGTGCTCGTTGTGAC
>LJCR01001684.1 GCA_001399705.1 Kouleothrix aurantiaca | reverse complement strand
AGCCGCAGCTCCGCGCACTGGCGGCCGATTCGCTCGGCAAGCTGCGCTGGCACGAAGCCGCGCCTACCCTGATCACGCTGGCCCAGGACGCCAACGCCGCACTGGTCATCCGGCTGCGCTGCATTGCTGCACTCTGCCGGCTCGATACGCTGGCTGGCTGGGTTGCGATCGGGCAGCTCGCCTACGACGAGCGGCAGCCGTCGGTGATTCGCGATACCGCGCTGCATATGCTGTACGAATAAGACCTATGGAGATGTGCAGCTTGCCTGCGCAGAGGGTAGAGGAAGATTGCAATGGCTCCACATATTTTGGTCGTTGACGATGAGCCAGCGATCGGCAAACTATTGCTATATCAGCTTTCGGGCTTTGGCTATCGGGTCACGTACCTGCAGAATGGCCTGCTCGCGCTGCAGCGCTTCATGCTCGATCGGCCCGATCTGGTCATCCTCGACGTTATGATGCCACAGATCAGCGGGTGGGAAGTGTGCCGCCAGATCCGCTCCTGCTCGAGCGTGCCAATCGTTATGCTCACCGCCAAGAGCGCCGACGCCGACGTGGTGTACGGGCTCACCGCCGGCGCCGACGACTACCTGACCAAGCCATTCAGCATGGCCCAGCTGCACGCGCGCATCGAGGCGGTGCTGCGCCGCTCCAGCACCAGCCCAGCGCCCGCATCGGGCGCACCACGCCCCGAGCCATTGCCCGCTGCGCCCGTCGCGCCGCCGCCTGCGGCACTTGGCGAGGGTGCCGCGGCACCCGTTTCCGCGCCTGTTGCGCAGCCACTCCCGGCGGCGCGCAGCGGCATCCAGGTGCAATCTGCCCGGCTCGCAAACGGCATTACGCTGCATCAGGCCGAGCGCGACTGCAAAATACGCTGGGAATTTTTGCAGGCGATCGAGCGTGAGAACTGGGAGTACATTCCGCGCCGCGAGCTGCGCCGCACGCTGGCAACCTACGGCGGCTACCTGCACCTCGATCTCGCGCCTCTGTACGGGCAGGCGCAGGCGCATCTGCGGCCCTATGCCATCGCGCGCTACGCAATTGTGGCGATGCTGGTGGTGGCGGTAATGTGCGGGCTGTACTTTCTGTAGCGCCTGGCACTGGCAGCAACAATTCGCTGGAAAAACGCACGACGCACTATGAAAGTAGATCCATAGTGCGTCGTGCGTTTTCTGTTTCAATTGCGCTGCTTCGCTGGAACCAGAACGCCTCAAAAGCCAGGAGAATTCGGCTTTAGCGCCGGCGATTGCGCAGCTGCAGAGCCATCACAACCAGGCCCGCAACCCCGGCCAGCAGCGCGATCAGCCAGCTTCGGCTGACCAGAAACACCAGCAGAAAAACAACCAGCCCCACTGCCACCCCTGCCAGCCCCGCAACCTCGGGCAATGCGTGCTGATTCGGCCCGGCCTTCCCCTGCCCGCCTTCGGCGCTCGCGCCATAGCTCGATTGCGCCACGCCCGCCAGCTTGCCGCCTTCGAATACGGCTGGCGGCAGCGGCGCGCCTGGCACCGGTCGCTCGCGAACCTCGGCGCGATAGGCCGCCTGCCAGTCGGGGCTGCCGCCGGTTTTGCTTTGAAACAGGTAGAATGCAGCCCGCT
>LJCR01001685.1 GCA_001399705.1 Kouleothrix aurantiaca | reverse complement strand
GGGTAGAACAGCGTCATCCACAGCCCAGACAGCCCAGCCAGCAGCCCGCACAGCACCGCAAGCCGCCCGGCCACGCGGTGCCAGCCGGGCCGGCGGTGCCGCGTGGCCGGCACAAACTGGAACGCGCCCACGATCGCAAACACGCTGGCGCTCACAATATGCAGCACCACCGGCACTGGCGATGCAAAGAAGCGCGCGTTGGCCGGCGTTACTGCCGCGCCGCCGGCCAGCTGGGTTAAGCGCACGGTGCCCGCCGCGAGCGGGATGGCGGCCAGCAGGGTCAGTGCGACGGGCAGGCGCCATGTGGCCAAACCGGCTTTGCTGGGCGCTGTGGATTTGCCTAAGCCATTGTGCATTTCAGCTCCTTGGGGTCGATCGGCGCCGTGCCGAGCGGTACGGTGCCAGCAGGGCTGCTGGCGCGAGAAACAAGCGGCCGGCCGGTCGCCTGTCTCTCGCCATTCTGCAGCGCGCTTACTCCGCTTCGGTGGAGCGAAGCTGGGAGCCGGCCCTGCCAGGTACGGGTTTCGCAGCCTGCGCGCGCGGTTCCGACCACAGCGCAAAGCCCAGCCCCACCAGCGCCAGCCCCATCGGCACCGCCCGAATGCGATCGAGCGGGTGCGGGAGGAGCGAAGCCAGAAGTGGCGGCGACACGGCCGCAAAGGCCAGCAACGCGCCGGCCCAGCGTGGCAGGATGCCTGCCCGCAGCGTTGCAATGCCGAACAGCAAACCACCGAGCACATAGCCGCCAAAGCCGGCAAGCGCATAGATCGCTGGAAGGGCGCCAAGGTTGATCGCGGCAGGGTGCCCATTGGCGACGCCCAGCATGCCCTCGACAAATGCCGGCGCGGCGCCCACCAACAGCGGCGAGATAAAGGCTTCGGCGAACTGAAAGGCCAGTGATAAGGCATAGAAAAGGCTTACCAGCAGGTAGCCGGCCAGGCCAGGCCACCCGGCCGCCTCTGCCTGCCGGGCGTAGATCCCCGTAATGCCAAGCATGCCGGACAGGCACATTGCCACCCCCACGTAGTGGGCAATTGCCCATTGCGTGGTAGCGACCGAGCCAAGAAGATCGAGCGGATGGACCAGCTGAATGACGATGAACAACATCCCTGACGCGATTGCGGCTAAGCCTGCCCAGCGGAAGAGGTTTGATGCGGTTATTTTCATGGTGGGCTCCTTGTTGTTCCTTTCAATGCTCGTAATCTGGCGATGAACGTGCATGGGCTTGCTTGCGTGTTTAAACCATATTGGTGGTGCTGGGGCTTGCCCGGCCAGGGAGGCGTGCCGCGGCGTGATCGCGCCGTTCCGACCACAGCGCGTAGCCCAGCCAGGCCAGCGCTGCGCCCGCCGGCACCGCCACTTTCGGCTGAAGCTCGGGCGGAAGCAGCGCGGCCACAGGGGCCAGCGCGGAGGCAGCCACAAGCAGAATCGCCGCCCAGCGCGACAGCACACCGGCGCGGAATGTCGCGACGCCGAACAGCGCGCCGCCAGCCATATACAGCAGCCCGGTGAGCGCCCATAGCGTCGTGAGCATCCCGAAGCCGGGCGTGCCAGCGGAGCTAAACACGCCGAGGAAGCCGGCCACAAACGCCGCCCCC
>LJCR01001682.1 GCA_001399705.1 Kouleothrix aurantiaca | reverse complement strand
ATCGCTACCCGTATGAGCTGCGCCCGGATCGCGAGCACCACAGCTGGACGCTGCGGCTGCTCGACGACACGGACGGTAACACCGCCCACGGCATCGCGGCGGGCGCGGTGCGGCCGCTGATCACCTCCTGGACGATGAGCGAGCGCGGCGCCATCGCCACCACAACACTCTGGTGCGCGATCGCTGACCTGGCGATGATGCGGATGACAAGGCGCGTGCTATGAGGCTTCCGAATGCCAACTGCCCCCGCTGCGGCGGAGCTATGAGCTGCCATTCTGTGAGTTACTTCAATACCCAGGATGTATGCTGCGACTGTAAGACCGAGGAGCGGCAGTTCCCGAATTATCAGAAGGCGCTCGACGCCGAAACGGCCCAGGTTCAGGCCGGGAACCTCGCCTACCAGGGCATCGGCCTGGCCGAAGAAGATCGCGTGATGATGCGGCAGCTGATTGCCGTGAGGAAAGGAAGCGATGATGCGCAAGCTCACCGCAGGTGAGGCGCTGCGGCAGCGCTACGAGATCACCGAGCAGGAGGCGCTGCAACTCGCAATGATGCTGCGCGCCGCGTTGCAGGTTATCCAGCCGGAGAGTGGCGAAAAGATGGGCGAGCTGGGTGAGCGCGCCGGGTACTCGAGACAGTCGATGTACGCGTGGGCGGCGCGGATCATCTTTCTCGTGCTCTGGATGCTGCGCAAGCTTCCGACCGGAAGGCCGCCGGCGGCGATGCACGCGCATCCGATGTGGAATTTTATTAGAGCTGGTACACTGGACGGGGATTTCCTCCAAGTCGACCAGGAGTCAGCGCGAAAAGTCGCCTGAGTAGGAGGAAGCAGTGGACATCCTTTTCCCGTCCGAAGGCGCGCCAATGATGTTCGAGCGCGAGCGCTATCCCTCTTACACCGTCGAGCAGGGCATCGACGAGGTGCTCGTCGAGCAGGCGCGCGTGCTGGCCCAGGCGCTCCCGATCCGCCGCGCGAAGCTGGTGCAAGGCGATCTGGTCTCCATGACTGCCGAGCTGCTGACGCGCATCGGCGGCTCGCTGGCCGAGATCCTGGTCGATACCTCGACCAATCCGGAGCTGAAACAGATCCTCGACCTGGTGCGCGCGGCCGATTCACCGCTGGATATTAATATCTTCGCACAGTGGACAATCACCCGCTCGGATGAGCACTGGCTGGCGTTGCTGTATCTGAACTTCGAGTATGGTAGCCTCGTGGCCAAGTTCCACTTGGCGTTCGAGATGCGCGACGAGGGCACGCAGAAGATTCTGACCGAAATCGAAAACCAGGGCAGGCTGATCATCGACGACGCGGCCGCGCCGGACACGAAGATCACGCGCGTGGTGAATGCGACGAGCGCGGTCGACCTGGCGCTGGGGCAGAGCCGCGCCAGCGTGGTCGAGCGGATGCGCGGCCTGACGATTGAGGTGCCCAGCAGCCTGGTCAATGCCTTCTCCCATTCGCCCCTGTTCGCGCTGGCCACCAAGAACGCGCGCACGCTTGCCTCGGCCTGGCCGCGGCTGAACCACCTCGACCGCGAACTGCTGAAGCTCAGTCGGAAATCCGCCCAACCCTTCATCCCTCCGCCGCTCGATACGTTCG
>LJCR01001683.1 GCA_001399705.1 Kouleothrix aurantiaca | reverse complement strand
GTACTTCCGCGACGGCCGAATTATTGGTGCCAAGCTCGATAAGCTGCCTCCACTCGAGGCGGCTTATACCTTTTTTACGTTTAACTCCGGCCCGTTCCAGTTTCATGATGATGTAATACTCGACGCCGGTGGTGATCCTGGGCCTGAACGAAGTGCCGCAGGCCGGCGACATCCTGCAGGTGATGAGCGACCTAACGATTGCGCGCGAGGTTGCGACCCAGCGCCAGCGCCAGCAGCGGCTGGAGGCCATGGCCACGACTCGTGGCGTCAGCCTGGACGACCTGTTCAGTAATATTCAGCAGGGCAAGATCAAAGAGCTGAACATCATCCTGAAAGCCGACGTCAGCGGCTCAATCGGTGCGATCGAGCACGCACTCGGGCAGCTCAACACCAGCGAAGTGCAGATCAAGATCATCCACCGCGGCACCGGCACCATCACCGAAAGTGATGTGAACCTGGCGGTTGCCTCGCGGGCGATTATTATTGGTTTCAACGCGCGCCCCGACCCGGCTGCACGCCGCAGCGCCGAGCAGCAGGGCATCGACATTCGCTTCTACAACATCATCTACCAGCTAACCGATGATTTGCGGAAGGCAATGATCGGCATGCTGGACCCGGAATGGAAGGAAGTGACCGAAGGGTTCGCCGATGTGCGCAACACCTTCCGGCTGCCTTCACGCGAAATCGTTGCGGGCTTGTACGTGACCGACGGCAAGATCATGCGCAACTACAGCGTGCGCGTGCTGCGCAGCGGCGTGGTGCTCCACGACGGCAAGATCGGCAGCCTCAAGCGCTTCAAGGACGATGTGCGCGAAGTTCAGTCGGGCTACGAGTGCGGCCTGGTTGTCGAGGGCTTCACCGACGTGCAGGTTGGCGACAACATGGAGTTCTACCGCAAGGAAAAGGTCGAGCGGACAGCGTAGGATTTACGATTTGAGATTTACGATTTACGATTTGAGGTTGCTCAGGCAATCGACAATCGTAAATCGTAAATCATAAATAACGATGAGCAAGCGTACACAACAAGTTGGCGAAGGGATCCAGCACATCCTGAGCGAGATCATTCAGTACGAGCTGAAAGACCCGCGCGTAGGGTTTGCGACCGTCGTCGGCGTCGATGTTAGCGCCGACCTGCAGCACGCCAAGGTGCGCATCTCGATTATGGATGAGACCGAGCGGGCTACGACGATGGAAGCGCTGGAGCGCGCCAAGGGTTTTATGCGCCGCCAGCTGGCGCACGAGCTGCGGCATCTGCGCAGCGTGCCTGAGCTGCACCTTGAGCTCGATACCTCGCTCGACTATAGCATGCGCATCGATGAAGTATTACGTCAAGTCGAGCTTGACCGCCGCGATAACCCGCCCCAGATTGACGAGGAAGCCTGAGCAGCGCGCTGCGCTCGAGTTGGGCATAGGCAAGCATAGAGCGGAGCGCAGCACCGTGGTTGATGTCTACTTCAAGAAGCGGATCGACTACTACTGCCGCCAGCAGTCATTTTCCTTCGACGTCGCCCACACCCTGTTTTCTTCCTTTCAGATCGACGAAGGGACTGACCTGTTCCTTCGCACTATCGATGTCCCGCCGCCGCGCACCATTCTCGAC
>LJCR01001680.1 GCA_001399705.1 Kouleothrix aurantiaca | reverse complement strand
GCGCCAGCCCAGCGCCGGCCGCGCCGTCGCCAGCGCGAGCGTGCCAAGCGCCACCAGCCAGAGCGGGTAGACCCAGTGCGGAATTCCGCCCTCGGCAAAAGCGACCGGGTTGCGGCCGGCCAGCGCCAGCAGCTCCGCGCTGGCGCGCGATTGCCCGCGCAGGTAGGCATCGATCGCAATCACGCCATATTCCTGCTGGCTCAGCTGAAACAGCGCGTCGTCGAGCAAGAGCGCCCAGAACGCCAGGCCGAATGCCAGCCGCCAGCGCCCGGCCGGCAGCGCACGCAGCAGCGACCAGATCACGCCGAGCAGCAGAATCGTCGTGGCAGCAAACGTCAGCAGGTGGCTGGGGCTCCAGATCGTCACATCCAGGCCGAAGATCAGATGATTCAGCGCATCCAGCAGCACCGACACCGTGCTGGCGCTGGCTGAGTTTCCGCTGTCATTCATCCCGGTGATGCTGCTGCCGGCCGCGTTTCTGATCGACCTGGCGGGCCAGCGCCACTGGCGGCCACTGGTTATTGCCCTGGCGCTCACCGTCTGCTACTACGGCGGCGCGCTGCTGGTAGATACTGCGACGCTGATGCCGCGCTTCGCCCTGGCGACCGCGCCGCTGGCGTTCGCGCTGTTGTGGGCCGGCTACGCGGCCGCGCCCTCCCTGGCGCGCTGGCGCACGCGGCAGCATGCAATCCCGGCGTTGTGATGCGCCACAACGCCGCTGGGCTAAACGGCGGTACGCATGTTGCAAAGAGCAGTGAGTATCTGCCCGCGTGCAGTATCAGGATAAATATGGGCGGCCAGCGCGCCGCCACCCGCGAGAGGAGAACACAATGTATCCGAAGAACCGTTCGAGCGCCCTTTTGGCGCTGCTGGCTGCCGGTGGCTTGTATGCCTGGCGCAACCGCGATAAGATTCAGGGCTGGATCAACAAGAACGCGCCGACCAGCACCGACACCACGCCGGCAAGCTACCCGGCCTTTGGCGAAACGCGCCGCATTGGCGCAGATGGCAGCGGCGCCGAGCCCAGCACGAGCGAAAGCTCCTACGGCTCGGGCATCTAGCGCAACCATCGCATTTCGTGGGACGTCTCAGCGGGTAGGGCCATATTGGCCCTACCCGCTCCTGTGTCCGGCGTGTCTTGCCGGTTGGAGAAAGGCTGTATCACAATGTTTCAGGCCCTGATTGCCGGCGTTGCCTACCCGTTTCGCGCCTTTCGCCTGATCACTGGCACGCCGCGCATGTGGCGCTTTGTGCTGGTGCCAATTCTGGTGAACGTGCTGGTGGGGGCCACGCTGTATGCCGGGCTGCTGTTGGCTGGTTTTCGCGCCATCGACGGGATGGTGGCGACGCTGCCGGCCTGGGCCGCGGTGTTTGGCGTGCTGCTGCGGGTGGTGCTGGTGGTGCTGCTGCTGATTGCCACGGGCTTTGTGCTGGTGCGCTTTGGCGTGGTGCTTGGCTCGCCGTGGTATGCACGCATGTCTGCGCAGATCGAGCAGATGCAGCACGGCACCCTGCCCGAAACCGGCAGCGGCCTGGCAATGGCGCTGCGCGCCCTGGGTCGCGCGCTTGGTTTTGAGCTGAAGACGCTGCTGCTGGTGCTC
>LJCR01001681.1 GCA_001399705.1 Kouleothrix aurantiaca | reverse complement strand
GCGACAATCACCGTCAGCGGCGGGCTCGCACTCAGCACGAGCGCGAGCGAAGCCTTCACCGCAACCGGCGGCGGCACCGTCAACGTCACCCAGAACAACATCTCGATCGTCAACACCATCACCACAACCAGCGGCACGGCGCTCAATATTGCCAACACAACGATCGGCGCAAGCGGCCTCACCTTCCGCAGCATCACCGCCGGGACGGGCACCGGCAGCGCGGGCAGCGGCATCATCCTGAACAATACCGGCGGCAGTGGCGGCCTGACAGTAACGGGAACCGGCAGCGCCGGCAGCGGCGGCACCATTCAGCACAAAACCGGTGTGGATGCAAGCACCAACGGCGTCGGCATCTATCTCAACACCACGCGCGACGTTTCGCTGAGCTCGATGCAGCTCAACGACTTCGACAACTTCGGCATCTACGGCACCAGCGTCACGAATTTCAGCCTGGCAAACACCGTGGTCAGCGGGGCGAACGGCACAAGCACGCCCAGCCGCGAGGGCAGCGTGATCTTCGACAACCTGCTGGGCACGGGCTCGATCACCGGCGTGACGATCAGCGGCGGCATCGAGGATAACCTGCGGGTCGAGAATTCGAGCGGCACGCTCAGCGCGCTGACGATCGCAAACTGCACAGTGCAGAACAACAGCACGGTTTCGGGCAATATGGGCATCTTCGTGGCATCGAAGACCAGCGCCAGCGTGACCGCAACCATCCAGAGCTGCACGCTGCGGGGCAACCGCACGATCGGCATCCGTGGCGACGCCGCCGATTCGAGCACGTTGAACATCACGATTAACAATAACACGATCGCCGCGGGCACAGGTGGCAACAACCAGGGCAACCAGGGCATCGAGGTTTCGGACGCCAGCAACGGCACCGTGACCTTCGATGTCGAGAATAACCTGGTTGGCACGCTCGACGGCAGCACGGCGACGCCGCTCCTCAGCACTGGCATCAACATCTTCAACGGCACCTCGGGCACGGCCACAATGACGGGCAAGGTAATCGGCAATACGGTGCTGAACGACCCCACCACAGCAAGCGGAACAAGCAATGGCTTTGGTATCCGCGTGTTCAACTCGAACCTCGCCGCCATCCGCGCCAAAGTCAGCAATAACACCGTGAAGTTCGTCAACACCGACTATGGAATCCTGGCTGAAGCATCCGGCACGGCAAGCGCTCCCAGCGGCAGCCAGGGCCGGCTTGATGTCGAAGTATCTGGCAACAATGTCGATGTCAACGACGCAAACGCACTCGACGCCATCCGGCTGCAGGCGCGCAACTTCAGCACCATCTGCGCGCGGGTCCCTTCCAACACCACCGACTCAGGCGGCTCAGGCTTTGTCGGTCTCTTCGCACGCCAGGCAAACAGCGCCACCTTTAACATTGAGGGCCTGGCAAGCGGCGCGCAGGCGGCTGCAACAGCACAGGCTTATCTTGCCGGGCAGAACCCGGCTGCAACCACAGTCGGTACGATTGCTGTAACCAACTTCACTGGCGTGGCGGCAAACAGCTGCAGCATTCCAACCCTGCTTGCCGCGGGCGGCGAAGGCCCGGGCGCGCCCGCCGGCAGCGCGCTGACGCAGGCGCAGTT
>LJCR01000168.1 GCA_001399705.1 Kouleothrix aurantiaca | reverse complement strand
TGGTAGTGGCGCTGCTGCTTCTAACACGGCCACACCTGCACTGGCTGTACCCGCCGCTGTTTCTGCTGTGGGCAAACCTGCATGCCGGCGTAGCGTTTGGCGGTGTGGTGCTGGTGGTGGCCGCGCTGGCGGCGATCGTGACCGAGGCGCGTGGCGGCTGGCGGGCGGTTGCGTGCCGCTCGTGCGCAAGCGTGCATTGGGCGCTGATTACCTTGCTCAGCGGTCTGGCGACGGTGTTGAACCCTTTAGGCTTCGGGCTGTGGTGGTACATTCTCGATTCATTTGGCGATACAACGCGCACCTACCTTTCGGAATGGCAGCCGCCCAACCTGGACTGGCCGGCGAGCTATCCTTTTTTTGGGCTGGTTGCGCTGACGCTGGCAGCAGTGCTGGTGTGCTGGCGAAGCTGGCGCGGCCAGCGCGACTGGACACTGCTCCTCCTGGCGCTGCTGTTCGGGTGGCTGGGCTTTCGCTCGATGCGCCATACCGCTTTTTTTGCGGTGGTGGCGGCCCCGCTGCTTAGCCGCCCATTTCGCGAATGGCAGCCGCTGGCGAAACAGCCTGGCGCGCGCCGCTGGGCGAATGGAGCCTTGCTGGCCGGGCTGTTCTGCGGCAGCGCGCTGATTGTGGGCCGGGCCTGGGCGGCTATGCCCGCGCAACCGCTGAGCGGCGCGCTTGTGGCGGCCGTGCGCCGCTGCCCTGGTACGCTGTTCAACACCTACGATACGGGCGGCCCGCTGATCTGGCAGGTGCCCGAGCGCGCGGTATTTGTCGATAATCGGCAGGATCCCTACCCGGCTGATCTGCTATTCCGCGCGGCGCTGGCCGAGCAGCAGGGTGCGTACGAAGAGCTTTTCGCGCACTACAACGTACATTGCGCGCTGGTGCCGGCGGCGGGCCCGCTTGCCCAGGCATTGCGCCGCGACAGCTGGCAAGCATTGTTTCAGGATGACACATTGGTAGTGATGCAGGCTGCTGACGCTCGCTAGAGCTGCAAGCAGGCAAAACAACAGATCGGGATTTTGGGGGATATTCTTTCTGCTGCCCAATGTTGCCACAATTCGCCTCCAATGCTTATTCCGTAGAAATGTAGGAGAACAAGTGCATGGCTGGCTCGGGTTTGCGAATCGCGATGCTTGCGCCGTTCGGTATCCGACCGAAGGGAACACTTTCGGCGCGCATGCTGCCGCTGGCCCAGGCGCTGGTGCGCCGCAGCCACCGCGTGGCGATCATAGCGCCGCCTGTGCAAAATCCCGAAGATGCTGGTACCAGCGTTACCTATAATGGCGTTCCTGTCACGCATATTGCACTATCACCATTGCCCGGGCCGGCACACGTTGCGCAGCAGGTTGTTGCGCTCTGCGGGGCGGTGCGCGCTGAGCAGCCCGATATTGTGCATCTCTTTAAACCGAAAGGGTATAGCGGGTTGGCGGCGTTGCTGCTGCGAGCATGGATGCCCCGCACGCCGCTGGTTGTCGATACCGACGATTGGGAAGGTTGGGGTGGCTGGAACGACCTGCTGCCCTACCCACGCGCGGCTAAGCAGCTTTTTAGCTGGCAAGAGCGCAACCTGCCGCGCCGCGCCGCAGCTGTGACGGTGGTAAGCCGCACTCTTGAAACACAGGTGCGGGGCTTTGGGGTGCCTTCCGAGCGCATTTTCTACCTGCCAAATGGCATGATGAACGCGCCGGAGCCGCGTGCCCAGCGATTCACAGCAGCGCCGCCGACCATTCTTTTGTATACGCGTTTCTGGGAATTTGATGTGCGCGATGTCGTGGCGGTGCTGGCCGGCATTGTCGCAGGCCGGCCGGATGCCCGTTTGCTTGTTGTTGGGAAAGGCGAGCGTGGCGAAGAACAGGAGCTTCTGCGCCTGGCAGAGCGTGCTGGCCTGGGCGCCGCAATCGACTATCGTGGGTGGACCGAGCCCGCGCGCCTGCCCGACGTGCTGGCCTCGGCGGATGTGGCGCTGGTGCCAATGGACAATACGCTGATCAACCGGGCGCGCGGGCTTGCCAAGCTTCTGGAGTTAATGGCGCTGGGCTTGCCGATCGTGGCGTCGCGCGTCGGCCAGGTGGACGAGTATTTGGCCAGCGGTGAGTGTGGCTGGCTCGTACCGCCGGGCGATCCTGGCGCTTTGGCGCGTGGCGTGCTGGCCCTCCTCGGCGATCCCGGGTTGGCATTCCAGCTGGGCCTGCGCGCGCAGCAGCGCGCCTGGGATGAATACTCCTGGGATCGGCTGGCGCTTGTGGCAGAGCACGCATATCAACGCGCCCATGTACTGTAGAGCTGTTACCGTTTCGTTACCAAAACGGCATGCCACACATACCCATCTTGCCTAACAATAGGCAGGCGCAGAAGCACGTTGCTCTTGTCGCATTCTTCGCAGCAATGTGGCGGCTAATCTCAGCCGAAAAGGTACGACGAATTGGCAGAAAAGTCCTATGGACGCAATGAGGTGAGCGAACTACAATCGAGGATACCAGCGTCAGCTTGTTAAAGAAGGGTGAAAATCGTGGTGGAATTTGTAACAAGCGAAAAGCGCCGCGCACCAACGCTGCCCACGTCGGTATTACCCCCGCCCGCGCATCTCGCTATTCCAACTGAAGATTCAGCCGCCGCGCTGGCGTTCTGCCAGCATCTCGCCAGTGTGCTTGAAGGCTCGTTTCGCACTGTAGCAAACAACATTCCTGCACCGCTCAGCATCGGCCCCGAGCTATCGGTTGTTATTCCCGTATTCAATGAAGAAGCGAACCTTGGGCTGTTATACAGCCGTTTGAAGCACACGCTCGACGCGCTTCAGGTGAGCTACGAAATTCTTTTTGTCGACGATGGCAGCCGCGATGCTAGTTTGGCTATATTGCGCAACCTGGCCGCGGTCGATCCGTGCGTGCGCGCAATTGAACTGGCGCGCAATTTTGGCCACCAGGTTGCAATCAGCGCCGGCCTTGATCATGCACGCGGCAAGGGCGTGATTGTGATGGATGCCGACCTGCAAGACCCGCCCGAAGTGCTGCCGCAGTTCATTGCGAAATGGCGCGAAGGCCACGATGTGGTATATGCCATTCGCGAGCAGCGCAAAGAGAACATGTTCAAGCGCGCCGCCTATGCTGTGTTCTACCGTTTGCTGCAGCGCGTTGCGAATATCGAAATCCCGCTCGACGCCGGCGATTTCTGCATCATGGATCGGCGGGTGGTCGAACTGCTGACGAGCATGCCCGAGCGCAACCGCTTTGTGCGTGGCATCCGCAGCTGGGTGGGCCTCAGCCAGGTTGGGTTGGCGTATGAACGGCAGGCACGAAACGCCGGCCGGCCGAAGTTCACGTTCACGCGCCTGGTCCGTCTGGCGCTGGATGGACTGGTGTCGTTTTCTTACCTGCCTTTGCGCGTCATTACGATGCTAGGCCTAACGGTCTCATTTGTCTCGCTTGTGCTGGCGCTGTTTTATGCGCTCAAAAAGCTGACTGTCGGCCTCAACCCGCCCGGCTTCGCAACGCTGATTGTAGCGATCTTTTTCCTGGCCGGCATGCAACTCATTACCATCGGCGTGATTGGCGAGTACGTTGGGCGTATCTTTGAAGAAGTAAAGCGCCGACCGCTCTACGTGGTGCGGCGTACCAGTGATGGCCAGGGCTGATGCGTATTTTAATGCTCGATAATGAGTTTCCGCCGCTGGGTGGTGGCATGGGCACGGCGAACGAAGCCTTGCTGCAGCGCTATGCCCACGACCCGGATCTCGCAATTGACCTGGTCACAGCTGCGCTGGGGAATCGGCTGGAAAGCGTGCAATTTTCGTCGCGCATCCGCATTTTCAAAGTGCCGGTGTGGAATAAAAATATTCACCACTCAACGAATCGCGAGCTTGTCCTTTACGCTGCGCAGGCGCTGCCGGTCGCGCTACGGCTGCACCGTGCGCATCCATACGATCTGTGCTTTGCCTGGAGCGCAGTTCCGGCGGGCGGTGTCGCGCTTGCGTTGCGCGCGCTAACGGGCCTGCCCTACATGGTCTGGGCCAGCGGGCCGGATATTCCTGGCTTTGAGCAGCGCTATCAGGCGATCTACCCAGTTCTGCTGCCAATGCTTCGGCGGATCTGGCGCGGCGCCACGCCGCTGGTCGCAAAATGCGCCCAAGAAATTGACATGATTCAGGCGGCCGATCCGCGTGCCAGCGTGACGTATGTGCCAAACGGCGTTGATCTCGGGCGCTTCCAGCCTGGTTCACCTGCCCCCGATTCTGGTCCGCTGCGGGTAATCTGTGTTGCTCGGCTGATCGAGCGCAAAGGCCAACATCACCTGATCGAAGCGATCAAGCGCCTGGCCGACGAAGGCGTGGATATCGTGCTGGATCTGGTAGGCACCGGCGACGCCCAGCCCGCCAACGAAGCGCTGGCGCGTCGGCTGGGTATCGCCGAACGTGTGCATTTCGTTGGGTATGTGCCGCGCGAGCAGATCGCGCAGCATTTTGCAGGGGCGCACGTTTTCGCGCTCCCATCGTACAATGAGGGGATGGCGATCGCCGCGCTTGAGGCGATGGCGTCGGGCCTGCCCGTGGTGCTGACGCGCACAGGCGGAACCGCGGAGCTGGTGGACGAAGGCGTGAATGGTCTGACGTTCGATTGGGCTGATGTTGGCGCGCTGGCGGCACACCTGCGGCGCCTCGCAACCGATCGGGCGCTGGTGCGGCGCATGGGTGTAGCCTCGCGCGAGCGGGCGTTGCAGTTCTCGTGGGATGCCATTGCGGAGCGGTATCGCAGTATTTTTGAACACCATGCTATCCAGCATTATAACTTGGTGTAATGTTGACATCTGCTTGCTGGCCAGCGCGCTAACATTGCACGTAGTGCCATAAAGAAAGGCTGAAAATCATAATGACAGCGGTAAATTATGAAGCAATTTGGACTGATGTATGGGGTGATATGCAGCGGTATGGCCCTGTGCACCGCCATCACCGCCGTATTTTTAGTGAAATGATACGCCAAATTCCGCGCGAACACATACGCACGGTTGCTGATATTGGCTGTGGCGAAGGATCAAATTTATTTTATTTGAAGCAGGAGTTTCCGCGCGCGAATTTGTATGGTTTCGACGTCTCGATTAATGCAATAAAACAAGCAAAACGATTATTAGATGCTGAATTTGCAGTGATTAACATTGAGTACGATTATCCAGAAAAGAGCTTTGATTTTGTTATTTCTTCAGACGTGATTGAACACATTGTAGACGATGACACCGCCCTTCGTAATATATACAAAATAACAAATAAATATGCCCTTATTGCCACAGTACAAGGCAGGATGCGCTCTTTTGAGAAATCAATTGGCCATATTCGCAGCTACGACTATGGCGAATTCCCTGCCAAGATGAGTTCCGTCGGCTTCAAAATTGAGCAAATCGTTGAGTGGGGCTTCCCTTTCTTTTCTCCCATTTACCGTAGTATGTTTGATATGGTTGCTGTCGAAAGCGTGAGCCACGGTCATTATGGAATGACAAAGCGAGTGATCTGTCAGGCTCTGTATGCATTATTTGCGCTCAATCGACATAATCGGGGAGACGTTATTTTTGTACTTGCTAGTAAATAAGCCTGCTTACGGAATGGAATTATGAGCCAATATGCTACAGATTATGTGCGTTATGCTTGGCAAATGGTGAACGGGTTTCGGGCTAAGCATGAACTATCACTCGCAGAATTACGTGAGCGCGACATCGAGCCGCTTCTTGCCACGAAACGCTCGTTAAAAGTTCTTGACGTTGCTAATGGCCGGCTGCGCCCGCAGTTAGCTATCCTGAAATCTGCCGGACATGAAGTTTATGGCATTGATTTAGCAAATCGGCCATTAGCCACACGAATTAACTATGCATACAGCGTAGCGA
>LJCR01001677.1 GCA_001399705.1 Kouleothrix aurantiaca | reverse complement strand
CGCAGAACAGGGTCAGGAACCTCGTCCTGAGTAGCGCGCAGCGCGTATCGAAGGGCGAGAACCGAGAACCGCAGAACCGGGCAGGAACCTCGTCCTGAGTAGCGCGCAGCGCGTATCGAAGGGCGAGAACCGGGAGCCGCAGAACCAGGAACCAGGAATCACATGAGGGTTTAGGGTCTGGTGTTTTGGAAGTGGGCCTGCATCCTGAGTAGGCCGAAGGCCGTATCGAAGGGTGCAACCTGCAACCTGCAACTCCCAAAACTCCGTGCTTCTGTGTCTCTGTGGTAAATTTCCGACCATCATTCGTCGTTCGTAACCCGCAAACCCGCCACGCAAACGTGGTATCATGCCGCGGCAGCAAGACGCCAAATGAATAACGCATGGAGGACGCGCTATGACGACGGCGAGCACCCGCAGCATCAACATTCGCACCGAGATCCCCGGCCCGCGCTCGCGCGAGATCGTGGCGCGGCGCGAGGCGGCCGTGCCGAATGGCCTGTACAAAGCCCACCAGATCGCGGTCGAGAGCGGCGCGGGCGCGCTGGTGACCGACGCCGACGGCAACGTATTCATCGACTTCATTGGCGGCATTGGCGTGCTCAACGCTGGGCACTGCCCGCCCGAGGTTGTGGCAGCGATCCAGGCGCAGGCCGCCAGGCTGCTGCACTTTTCGGCGCTGGTGGGCACATACGAATCCTATGTCGAGCTGTGCGAGCGCATCAACGCAGCCGTGCCGATCAGCGGGCCGTGCAAGACGATTCTTTCCAACAGCGGGGCAGAGGGCGTTGAGAATGCGATTAAATTTGCGCGTGCTGCGACGGGGCGCCAGGCGATTATTGCGTTTGAGGGCGGCTACCACGGTCGCACGCTGATGACGCTTTCCTTAACCAGCAAAACCAGCTTCAAAAAGACCTTTGGGCCATTCGCGCCCGAGATCTACCGCGCGCCCTTCCCATCGGCCTACCGCATGGGCCTGAGCGAAGCCGACGCGACCGAGCGCTGCTGGGAGGCGTTCGAGCGCATGCTGGTGGCGGGCGTTGGCCCCGAGGCGATTGCGGGCGTGATCATCGAGCCGGTGCAGGGCGAGGGTGGCTTTATCCCGGTGCCGGCCGAGTTCATGCGGCGGCTGCGCGAGTTCTGCACCAGCAACGGCAGCGTGCTGATTGCCGACGAGGTGCAGTGTGGTTTTGGCCGCACCGGCACGCTGTTCGCGAGCGAGCAGCTTGGCGTCGAGCCCGACATCCTGGTGAGCGCGAAGTCGATTGCGGCGGGCATGCCGCTGGCCGCCACCACTGGGCGCGCGTCGATTTTGGACAAGGCGCATGTGGGCGGCATTGGCGGCACCTACGGCGGCAACCCGCTGGCCTGCGTGGCCGCGATCGAGGTGCTGAAGTGGATGCAGCAGCCGGGCGTGCTCGACCGCGCCAACGAAATTGGGCGGGCGGTGCGCGAGCGCGCGGCGGCCTGGCAGCGCGAGATGCCGTGCATTGGCGACGTGCGCGGCGTGGGCGGGATGATCGCGCTGGAGCTGGTGCGCGACGCCGAGTCGCGCGAGCCGACCGCCGACGACGTGCTGGCAGTGGTGAAATACTGCGCCGATCAC
>LJCR01001679.1 GCA_001399705.1 Kouleothrix aurantiaca | reverse complement strand
CCCCAATTCAACCAAGTACCGACAGAACGTTTTGAGCATGCGAAAGTCGTTCTGTATGGTCGCTTCAGCACGCCCCTTTTTCCGCTCGACCAGATACGCCTGTACGGTGAGCGGGCTGATCGGGCGGCATTCAAGCCACAGATTGAATGCCTTGAGGCACTGGCTATAGGTTGCCAGTGTTGTTGTTCGGCACGTCAATTCCCGGCTGGCCAGAAACTCAACGATCCATTGCTCCACGTCCAAGTTTCCCTCCTATCGCTGCAGAAGAATCATGCGAGGAACGAGCGCGCGCCGAGAATTCGCAGGTGATTTCATTGAATCACCCCGAATTCTCGTCGCGCGCGCGGAGCTGGCATATTTTCCGCGAGAAAGGAGAAAGAGCCTAACGGAAGCCTGCACGCTCTGGCTGCATACCAGCAGCGTGCGAAAAATTGCCCCGCAGCCCTGCACGGCTTTGGGGCAGGTTGGTGCGGAAATCCCGCATCAACTGAAGCAGCGCCATTGTACCACGCTCTGTGCGATGGCGAAAGGAGTAGTTCATTGAGCGAGGCAAACAACTATGGGGAGAAACAGCCGCAAGCGGGTACCCGCCGGCCGGCCGCAGCGCCGGCGCTGGCACCAACCCGAACCACTGCAGCTGCGAGGCTGCATATGAACGAAGGAGAATTAGAGTATGGCGCGGCTGCCCACCCGCACCAGATGTGCGTCGACGAGCAGCTGAGCGCGGGGGCGTACCGTGTCTATGGCATTATGGACTGGCTCAAGCGCAACCGGATACCACCCGAGCCAGAAACCATCGCCGAGCTGCTTGGTGTGACGCACCGCAGCGTGCGGCGCTGGATCACCGAGCTGCACGATGCCCATTGGATTGTGTGGAACAAGGGCGCCGCCGACCCGTGGCGCCGCTATGAGCTGCGCCAGAGCAACAGCCAGGAAGAGATCACACTCGCGCAGATCCGCGCGCTCTTCGCCGCCGGCCAGCCGTCCATCCACGATATCCGCCGCGTGCTTGGCCAGAATGACACAGATGTCAAAAGTGACACAGATGTCAAAAGTGACACAGATGTCAAAAGTGACACAGATGTCAAAACCGATGACACCAGAGTCATCGGTTTTGATCCTGGTGTCAAAATCGGTGACACTACGATCAACGGTTTTGACACTGGTGTCAATCCAGATTCGCGAATTCCGCATTCTACAGCCGCAAAACGCATGTCTGCTTTGCATGGTGGTGGTGGTGATTCTTTATCTCTAAAAAGATCACCAACATCAGCCACCAAGCCCCTGCCGACGGTCAGCGAAATCTGGTTGCGCGGCGAGGGCGTGTCGAAGAAAAAGGCACGGCTTTTTTGCGACTTTGATATACATGCCGTTCAGCATGAGTGGAACGAGGCGATTCCGGCCAAAGGTAGTGCGCCCGAGGCCGAGCGCCAAAAGCTGATCGGTCGCCTGCTCGATCGCTGGGAGGTTCGCCCACCCGCGCTGCCGCCCCCAGCAGCTGCGTCCACCGCCCAGGCCTACGTCGCCGAGGAAGCGGCCGAGTATGCGCAGGCCCGCGCGCTGCTGCCCGATGGCACGCCGCTGGAGCTGCACTACCTCTACC
>LJCR01001678.1 GCA_001399705.1 Kouleothrix aurantiaca | reverse complement strand
ATCGGTGACGGCCGTTATTCAGGCGGTTGCGTGCGATATTATAGCGCAGCGCCGCAGAAGCCATAAATTCACAGGCTTGCACGGCAATCGTGGCACTAGAGTTGCAATACGAAGCAAAAAAAACACGCGAGGAGAAGTCCGCAATGGAAGTACAGCTACAACCATTTACCACGGCCACCGGCCGCACAATGAACTGGGTCGCAGGTGTTGCCACGCCGCGCCAGTACCATCTTCGCGCTGGCCACGATCGTTTTGCAACGATGATCTGGCCTTCGGCTCAGGATTCGCTGGCCTATGCCGAAACTGCCGCCGGCGGCTGGCTGCTGACCTGCAAGCACGGCCAGGTGCGCGCGCTGGCCTCGGCGCGGCGCGCCACGCTCGGGCGCTTTGAGTTTGGCTGGGATGGCGGGATTTTTTACCTGCCTAACGGCGAAACATTTCACTGGGGCTATAACGCGGCGCTGGGCCGTTCGGAGTGGGTTGAAAATGGCCCGATTATGCGCGCCACGTTCGACATGCGCCCCGACGGGCCGGGCGGGCAGGTCACACTGGCAGCCGGGGCAGCCAGCATCAGCGCCTTGCCGCTGCTGATCGCCGTTGATCGCTACCTGATGCATTCGCTGGTCAACAAATACCTCACCGAGCGCCAGCCGGCTGGTGTTATTACCTATGCGCCGCGCCAGCCGGCTCGCGCGCAATCTTCGGTTGCGGTGTAGTGCGAACGCACTTTTCCTTTGCTTCCGGGCTGATCAGCCTGTTTCCATAAAAATGCGGAGCGCGTACACATATCGCGCTCCGCATTTGTGTTGATAAAGGCAGCCCTGCTACTGCGTAGGCTCCAGCTGGTTTGCCGCGCCAATATGCCGCCGGACGATCAGGCGAAACAGGTCGCTCTCGGTGATCACGCCGACAATCTCGCCATCCGCCACCACCGGCACCCCGCCGATCCGCTGATCGAGCAGCACCTGCGCCACATCCATGATCGGCATGTCGGGCGTGACCGTTGCCACCGTGCGTGTCATAAAGTCGCGCAGCGGCAGGTCGGCGACGCGATGGTAGGGATTGTAGTCGCGCACGTCGCTTACGTGCGAGTCCGAAATACAGTTGATGTCGCCTTCGGTGACGATTCCCACCAGCTGCCCGGCCGCGTCCACTACCGGCAGGCGGCGAATGCCACGCTCGCGCAGCATACGGCGCGCCTCGGGCAGCGTCATCGTTTCGGGCGCGACAATTGCCGGGCTGCTCATCCAGTCACGCACAGCGTCCATTGCAGTTCCTCCACCCCAATCGCAGAAGCTAATCGGCACCCTCGGGATCCTGCGGGCGCGGCCGGGCCAGTATGTATTCATAGGCGCTGGCGGCTGCGCGCGCGCCGTCACCAATCGCGATCAGAATATTTTCGCCAAACGCGGTGGTGACATCGCCAGCTGCAAACAAGCCCGGCTGCGTGGTGGCGTTGTGGCTGTCCACCAGCAGAAAGCCATCGCCATCAACCTGTGCAAGCTGGCGGGCAATGCCGCTATTGGGCAGCAGGCCGGCATCGGCGAAAACCGCATCCACGTGCAGAAACGACTCTTCGCCGTCCCGCTCGATCGCAACATAC
>LJCR01001676.1 GCA_001399705.1 Kouleothrix aurantiaca | reverse complement strand
AAGTTGTTGACGCCGTTAAAGCGAATATTTGCCGACAGGCCGCTCCAGCGTGTAAACGCAAACACCAGCGCCGACAGGTAGGGGACCAGCACAAAGGTGGTGTAGAGCAGCAGTGGCAGCGCCAGGAACGAGACGATCAGGCCGTTTTTGCCCCGGTTCATACGCAAATCCCTCCGCGTGGTAGAGAAGCAGTATGCAGCCGGCAGGGCAGCTGGCGGCCAGGACGACCGCCAACTGCGCGCTGCCAACTGCATACCGCAACAAGGTGCCGTTAGCGGGTGAACTTCTTGATATCCGGGTCGGCCGCGACCTCGTCGGCCTTCTTCTGCATGATGCTGATGAACTCGTCGGGCTTGATCACGCCCGTCATCAGCTCGCCAGTGCGCTGATCAATTTCCTTGTTCATCGCGCTGTACCAGTTGGTGAAGTTCATGTTGATCGCCACGCCCTTCGAGCCTTCAGCCAGCGCAACACCGGCTTTCATGCCTTCCGAAAGCTTGGCGCCTTCGGTGCCGCCCGTCACGGGCATGATCGCGCGCACATTCTCAGCGAAGTACTTGGCCGAGTCCTTCGAGAGCAGGGCGCGCAGGTATTCCATACCGCCAGCGGTGTTCTTGCCCTTGGCCGGGACGATATAGGTCTCGCCGCCGTTGGCGTTTACGGCGTTCTGATCGCCCTTGCCGTCGGCGTAGCCGGGGATGTTCGCCACGGTCATGTTGAAGTCGGCCGGCGTAGTATCCTTCATCTCGTTCTCGAGCCAGTTGCCGCAGGGGATGAACACGGCCTTGCCCTTCAGCCACTCGGTCTGCGACTCAGTGTGCGTCAGACCTTCAGTGCCGGGCATGATGTAGCCCTTGTCCCACAGCTGGTACAGGTCTTCGGTGGCGCGCTTGATCGCCGGGTCGCTCCAAGCATTCGGCTCAAGGTTGTCGAGCTTCTTGATCACATCGTCGCCGCCGGCGTAGTAGACCAGCATGTTCCACACAATACCCCAGATGTAGTAGGGGTACCTGCCCTGGTACGTCCACGGCGACTGCTTGCCGTCCTTCTTGATCTGCTCGCAGAGCGTCAGCATCTCGGCCCAGGTCTTCGGGTAGGTGTAGCCAGCCGCCTCGAAGGCGGGCTTGGAGTACCAGATGCCCGAGATCGTATAGGCGATGTTGATGCCGTACTGCTTGCCGCCGAAGATCGCGCTGGTCTGCGAGCCGGGGAAGAGCGTGTCGCCAAAGGTCTTGCCGGCAGTGTCCCAGGCCGGCGCGGCCAGCAATGGCGCCAGGTCGAGCAGCTGATCTTCGGCCACCAGGTCGGCCATCGGGATCAGGCCCGCGCCCGAGTTGTCGATCACATCGGGCGGGGTGCCGGCCACGAAGCGCGGCTGGAGCTGCTCCTGCACCTTCTGGATGCTCTGAACCTTGACCTTGACGTCGGGGTGGGCTTTCTCGACGAGCTGGCCGGCGTACTTGATGTAGTCGTCGCCAAAGCCGCCCGCGAAGAACACGCCATCGATTTCGCCCGCCGCAACGTTGAACGGGTTGCCAACCTCGGCGGCGCCGCCGGCAGCGGCAGCGGCGGTGGGCGCCTCGGCCATTGCGGCGGTGGGAGCT
>LJCR01001675.1 GCA_001399705.1 Kouleothrix aurantiaca | reverse complement strand
GAGCAGCGCATTGCCGACGATCCCAACGGGCGGATCGAGCAGGCCGTAGTGGGCAGCGGGCGCGCGCGTGTGTTCAGCGACGGCATCGAGCGCGAGGTGACGTGGCAGAAAGACGCCGCCGCCAGCCCGCTCGGCTTCTTCGACGCCGACGGCAGCGAGGTGAAGCTGAATGCCGGACCGGGCTGGATCGTTGCGGTGCCGTCGCTGGATAATTTGACGGTGGAGTAGTGTGGGTGAGGGTTGAGGATTGAGTGTTGAGTGCTAAGTTGAAAACTCAACACTCAACACGACCCCTCGGCATTCGGAATATATTTGAGAATAAACATCAAGGCACCAAGACATCAAGAATTAAGGAGCGCTTTCGGCAGTCTGCCGCGCTCCTCTTCTCGATTCTTGGTGCCTTCGTGTCTTCGTGGTTACGTTTTTGGACTCTAAAGCTCGCGCCGGCCATCGAGCGCCGAGCCAAGCGTTGAAGGATCGGCCCACTCCAGGTCGCCGCCCGTGGGCAGTCCGCGCGCCAGGCGCGTGACCTTCACGCCCAGCGGGGCCAGAGCACGGTGCAGGTGGAACGACGTCGCCTCGCCTTCGAGGTTGGGGTTGGTGGCGAGTAAGACTTCGTCGATCTGCTCGCTGCGCACGCGATCCACCAGCTCATCAAAGCGGATGTCTTCGCGGTTCATGCCCTCAAGCGGGGCGATGCGCCCGTGCAGCACGTGATATACGCCGCGCCAGGCGCTGGTGCGCTCGATCGCCAGCACGTCCAGTGGCTCCTCCACCACGCAGATGCGCGCCTGATCGCGCGATTCGTTGCTGCAAATCAGGCACGGGTCGCTGACCGTGATATTGAAGCAGCGCGAGCAGTAGCGCACATTGTCTTTCAGGTTGGCCAGCGCCTCGGCCAGCGCGTGCGCCTGCTCGTCGGGGGCGCGCAGCAGGAAGAAGACCAGCCGCGACGCCGTTTTCGGGCCAATGCCCGGCAGGCGGCTGAACTCTTCCATGAGCCGCGCCACGGGCTCGATCAGCCCTTGTTGTTCGAAACCGTTTGTCATAGCAATGTTGCGTTTTGAATTTTGCGTGTTGAGTACGAACTTTTGCACTCAACACGCAAAATTCAACAGTATTAGAATAGCCCCGGCATCTTCATGCCCTGCGTCAGCGGGCCCATGCGCTGCTCGGCCAGCGCCTGCGCTTTGGTGTTCGCGTCTTTGATCGCGGTCAGAATCAGGTCCTGCAGCGTCTCGACATCCTCGGGGTCAACCACCTCGGGCGCGATTTTCACGCCCTGCACCTCGCGGTGGCCGTTCATCGTCACGCTGACATAGCTGCCGGCGGTGCCTTCGACCGTTTCCTTGCCAAGCTCTTCCTGAATCTTGGCCATCTGCTTTTGCATCTGCTGGGCCATCTGCTGAAGCTGGCGCGGGTTCATAGCTGCTCCTTTAGTGTTGCTCGACATCAATGATGTCGGCGTCGAAAATATTGATCGCGGCTTTTACGTGCGGGTCTTTGCGGCTGTTGCGGATCTGCTCGCGCCGCGTGATCGAGCTGGTGCTGAGCAAGTTCGTTGGCGCGAACTACCGCATTAGCTGCGTGGCCGAGGCCCAGAAC
>LJCR01001673.1 GCA_001399705.1 Kouleothrix aurantiaca | reverse complement strand
GATCAAGCGCGTCGAGCACCCGATGGGGCGCCAGGGCCGCCAGATCCTGGGCGAAGATACTGAAGACCGCCGGCTCGTCGCTCACAGCGGCCTGCCAGACCGCCTCACGGAGCGTCTCCGTCTCCGCCAGGCGGTACAGCGCCACGAGCGCCGCCGTGCGGTCGCTGATTTCGCGAATCCGGCAGGCGCGAGCGATCGCTTGCTCGAAAGTTAGCTGGGTCACTGTTTCCCCCACTGCTCAGTGCTGAGGCCCTGGGCTAGCTCGTCGCCAAGCCGCTGGACCCGCACTGTGAAATGAGCGCCGCTCGATCCACGGAGCGCCATCTCGGCTCGTTCTGAACGCTCAGCGTCCGCCGCGAGGGCCTGGTCGATCAACGCCCGCAGCGCGACGAGGCCGGCGCGATCGGCGCCGATGTCCAGCAGCGTCCCGCTAACGGTCTCGCGTGCGTGGATGTAGCCCAGAGCGCCCCCGGCGCGCAGCACGTCGAGCAGCACGGCGTCAACCGGCCGCCTCTCCAGCGCGCAGATCAGGTTGAGCGCCTCGGCGACCCGCACGGCGTGCGTGGCCGTCCCATCACGCAGCGGCAGCGCGATCACCGCTGGCGTGCCGCGAGATACGGCATGCGGCGTCTCGAAGATCTGCGCCTGGCTCGTTAGCGCACTCTGGGTCCACTCGCGGATCGTAAAGTAGGCCACGAGATCGGCGACGCGCACGGCCGCGATCCGCGGATCGTTCGGGGCGATCTCATCAAACGGTGGTGTGCTCGACATGGGATTTGCCGCTTTCTGCCGCGCTAAACGGCGTGTGCAGGGACGATCTCTTTGTGCGCATTGCTCCAGGTGCGCTCGTGGTTGACCGGCGCCTCCGGCTCATTGGGTAGACGCTGCGCGTAGGGCCGAACATCGCGCCAGGTGGTCGAATTGTGCGAGTAGTCGAGCAGCTCACCTGGATCGCGCAGGCCAATCTGTAGCTCCCGGACGTAGACCTCGATAAAGTCCCCGTCGCCGCGTGCCGCATCGCGCTCGGCAAAGTAGGCCGCGCGCCACTCCGCGATGATCCGCGCGGGGATGGCCCAGCGGTTGCGGTTCGGCAGCGTTGCGACAATGAACTGCTCGGGGATGCCACGCACGGCATCCACTCCGGCAATGTGGGCGCGCAGCCTGCGCTCCAGGGTATCGGTGAGATCCTGGATGATGCGCGCATGGCCGGCGCGAGTCACCGTGGCCCGAATGCCGTAGGGCGCGTCTTGCATGAGCTGGATCGTCACCCGCAGGGTATCGCCGCCGTCGTTGTAGTTGACTGCTGCGCTGGCCGCGCCCTCCTGGTGCAGCGCGCGCAGCAGACGCAGCGCGCGGTCGATGTCCAGTTCCATCACTGTATCTCCTCACAACAGGCAACAAACGCGAGATACCTGGGCCACAGCGACAACGATCGCGCCGCTAGGCATCCACGAAAGACGACTAGCCATAAGATCAGTCCGGTTGCATCGACCGCCGCGAGATTCTCAGCAAAGGCCACATAGCTCTGGTACGCCTCCTGCATCCGATCCAGGCCAATGATGCCCGCGCCATCAGGCACATGCTCGGCCAGCGCGCGCGCCGCCGC
>LJCR01001674.1 GCA_001399705.1 Kouleothrix aurantiaca | reverse complement strand
GTACGACACCGGACAGGACGTGCATCTGGTGATGCCAGGCCACCTCGACAACACCCAGAAGGTCAACACCGCCTTCGACCCGAACACGCCGCTGAAGGGCTACGATCTGCCGCTGGCGCAGATTTTCGACCCGAACTGGCGCTGGCCGATCGAGTATGCTGGCATCTGGCGCTCGTACCCGCAATATGTCAATTATATTGGCAGCGGCGGCACGCGCTCCACCGACTGGGCCGCCGACGCGAATGCCGTGTCGAGCTGGGTGTGGGGCTATGCGCCCGCGACCCAGAGCATCCAGCAGATCAAACCCAGCGCCGACGCGCCTGAGTCGCGCTACTTCGGCGGCCCGGCCGCGGGCGATGTCAACGGCGACGGCCAGCAGGAGATCGCGCCCGGCAACTTGCTGGCGAACCGCGTGGAGCTATACGACGCCCTGCGCCGGCCCATGCCCGGCTGGCCGCAGGCCACGGGCGGCGGCGGGAAAGCCAGCCCGGTGCTGGCCGATCTGAACAAAGACGGCAAGCCCGAGATCCTGGCTGGCGCAGAAGACGGCAAAGTCTACGCCTGGTTTGCGAACGGCACGCCCGTGCCCGGCTGGCCGGTGCGCGTCAGCAGCGCGCGCATTCTCGCCACGCCCGCCGTCGCGGACATCGATAAGGACGGCTCGGTCGAAGTGGTGGTGCCCGCCGCCGACGGCAAGCTCTACGCCGTCAGCGCGAGCGGCGCGCTCAAGGCCGGCTGGCCGGTCAGCATCGGCAACCAGCTCGACATCAATGGCAGCCAGGTCATCAACAGCTCGCCGCGCATTGCCGACCTGGATGGCAGCGGTAATCTGAAGATCGTGGTTGGCTCGACCGACCACCGGGTCTACGCCTTCAACGGCAACGGCTCGCTGGCCTGGTCGTACCTGACCGGCGACATGATCCTGGGCGCGCCGGCAATTGCCGACTTCGACGCAACGCACGCAGGCAAGGAAGTGGCGGTCGCGTCCGGCGACAGCTATGTCTACCTGCTTGACAAGGACGGCGCGCGCATTCGCCGCAAGCGCACCGGCTGGACCATCCGCTCGACGCCGCTGGCCGCCGATCTGGATGGCGATGGCAAGCCCGAGCTGCTGGTTGGCGGCGACGACGGCAAGCTCTACACCTGGCACGGCGATGGCACCACCGTGGCCGGCTGGCCGCAAACAACCCCTGCGCCGATCTTCGGCGGGCCAGCCGTAGGCGACCTCGACGGTGACGGCAAGCCGGAAGTGTTTGCCGGGTCGGATAACGCGCATGTGTATGCGTGGCACGCCAACGGCACGCCCGTGAAGAACTGGCCGCGCATCACCAGCCTGGCCGTGAAGGGCCGACCGGTTGTGGCACAGATGCAAGCGGGGGCCGCGCCGCAGGTGGTGGTTGCCGACTTCGGCGGGCAGCTCTATGCGTTCGACAAGCTCCAGCGCGTGTATGTGCCGCTTACCCGGCGCTAATGCGCCTTTGGCGCAGGGATTAGGGGCTGGGGTATAGGGGATTGGCGCTTGCGCGCTCACTCATCTGTCGATGAGTGAGCGCGCAGTGTTTCGAGCAGATGCGGCGTACCCTTCGATACGGCCTGCGGCCTACTC
>LJCR01001669.1 GCA_001399705.1 Kouleothrix aurantiaca | reverse complement strand
CCAGCTGCCGCGTTTCGATCCGCTCGACAGCGCCGCGCAGCCCAATCATTTCAACTGCCATCTCGTAACCCCAAATAAAAAGCGGCCACCCCCGAAGGAGTAGCCGCGCGATCTCGCTGCTGGCCCAAAACCGAAAATTTCTGAACTACCGTCTACTGCCTACCGCCCACTGCCCACTGCCTACTGATTCGCTCTCGGTTCTCGGTTCTACGATAAGGCAATTCTATGGAAAACACTCCCGGCGACACACTCCTGAAAATCGATAGCCTGAGCCGCATCTTTCACATTCGGCGCGGGCTTGCGACCACCAGCTTCGTCGCAGTCGATAAGTTCGCCGGGCGCTGCCCCATGTAATGGATGTGTGCAAAACCGTGGTTCCGGCCGACCTGCAGGCCGATGGCCGCATGGTCAAGTGCCACCTGTACGATCAGCAGTACGCCGCTTTGCCGCGCGCCGTCGCCGACGCCATCCCGCTTCAGCCGGCTGGGTGACGAATTAGCCACAGATCTAATCTGCGCATTCGGTGGAGCTACGAATACCAGATCAAGCCGATGGGCGTGTTTCCGTGAAGATATAGATGAGCTGATTAGGAAGAAGGAATTATGACATCCTGGCAAACTGGCTATGTTGAAGTTGACGGACTGCGCCTGCACTACACGCGCACGGGCGGCACGAAGCCGCCGCTGGTGCTGGCGCACGGCTTTTCCGACCACGGGCCGTGCTGGGCGCCAATTGCTCGCGCGCTCGAAGCCAACTACGACGTGATCATGGTCGGTGCGCGCGGCCACGGTCGCTCGGATGACCCCGCGCAGGAATATGGCTCGGTTGCGATGGCGCGCGACCTTGCGGGCGTGATTGCGGCGCTTGGGCTGGAAAAGCCGGCCATTTTGGGCCACTCGATGGGCGCGGCCACCACCATCGCCCTGGCGTCGATGTTCCCCGACGTGCCGGGCAAAATTCTGCTGGAAGACCCGCCGCAGTGGTGGATGCCCATGCCTGCCGACCCGGCCGCGCGCGACGAATGGCTGGCACGCACGCACCGCTGGATCGTCGAGGTGAAGCGCCGCTCGCCTGAAGAAATGATCGCCGCCGAGCGGCTCAACAACCCCGGCTGGAGCGACGAAGAGCTGGAGCCGTGGGCCGATTCGAAATTGCGCCTGAGCTTCAACGTGCTCAACCGCAGCGACGACGAGCCGTTCGAGTGGGGCTTGCTGGCGCAGATTTCCTGCCCCACCCTGCTGATCACTGCCGAGCCGTCGCGCGGCGCGATTGTAACCGCTGAGGGCGCGCAGGAGTTTCAGGTGCGCGTGCCGCATGCGCAGGTGGCGCACATCGCCGGCGCAGGCCACAGCATCCGCCGCGACCAGAAAAGCGCGTATCTGGCGGTCGTGCAGGCATTTTTGCGCGACAACTGACGACGGAATTATTACCACGAAGGCACGAAGACACGAAGATCTTCAGAATACCTCAAAATCTTGGTGTCTTGGTGTCTTGGTGGTAATTTGAATGGAATTGACTCTGGAGCATACGACAAACACGAGATGCGAGCACGGCGTGGTCCGTGGTCGGTGGTCGGTCGTCAACCCAAACAGCATCTAGCATAAGGA
>LJCR01001672.1 GCA_001399705.1 Kouleothrix aurantiaca | reverse complement strand
GGCAGCATCTCGGGCGCGGGGTGCTCGTGGCCGTACCACTGCTTGTACGCGGCGGGCGTCGTGAGCCGGAAGTCGGCCGACAGGTCGATCACGCGCGTGCCGGCGGCGCGGGCGCGCTGGGCCGTCGTGGCGGCGACGCCGTGTGGCAGGCCCAGGAACACCACGTCAACATCGCCGAGCGGCGCGTCGGCGGGAGCGAGCAGCGGGATGTCGAGCGGGCCGGGATAGACATCGGCCAGCTTTTTGCCGGCCTGCGACTCGGATGTAGCGAACAGAACCTGGGCCTGCGGGTGGCGGCCCAGCCAGCGAAACAGCTCGTAGCCGGCGTAGCCGGTCACGCCGAAAATGCCAACCTTCACCATCGCGTGCCCTCACACTAAAAAACCCCCGAACCTTATACAGGTTCAGGGGTATGTTCACGATCGCTCGCGCCGGTTGGGCGCGGGTGCAACTCTGCGCACGCCCTAACCGCCCCCTGTGCCCGTACGGGCCAGGCGACGCGTGCGACGACGCAGCGTATAGTTGTTGCACGACAGCTCTTTCATAGCGGGCTTTATGATATAACCCATGCTACTTCTTGTCAAGCACGGCTCAGGGGCGGCGCGGCGCGCCAAATGCGAGGGCACTGGGGGATGTTTCGGCCTGGCGGCGGGCGTGGGCGGCGCGCACCTGTGAGGCAAATTCGGCGTGGCCATGCGCTGCGAGCGCGGATTCGGCCAGCTCGACGAGGTTCAGGCTGCTGGCCATGCGGTCGTAGGCCGGGCCAAGCTCGGCGCTCTGCGCTTCGCGCGCGGCGATGGCGGGAAGATTTCCGGCAAGGTATTCGCGCTGCATGAGGTTGGCGGCCAGATTCATGCCCAGGCTGCCGGCCACGCTGATCAGCGCGCTGATCACGCCAGTGGGCGCTTCCTCATACGCGGCGACGATTGGCTGCATCGCCGCGCCCAGCAGCAGCGGGTAGATCTCGGCCTGCCCGGCGCGCTCGCACGCGCCACGCGGATCGGCGGCAATGGCCTCTAAAGCGTCGTGCAGCTCGGCACGCCAGCGGTCGATGGTGAATGGCATAGCGGGTGTTCCTGCGATTGTACCGAGGCGGGGCTGAGCTTCTGCGCGCCGGTATATAGGGAGAACGACGAGCTCACGCTAACGGGTACGTGCCGCAGAAAGAACGCTACGACGGTGCGCAGTAGGCGGCGGGGTGTGGAAAGAGGTGACGAGGTGAGCGTGGAACTGAGAACCACGGAATCACGGAACCACGGAACCACGGAACCGAGAACCAAGGAACCGCGGAACCGAGAACCGAGAACCACGGAACCACGGAACCGCGGAACCAAAACCTGCAACCTGCGAACTTGCAACCTGCAAAACCTTCGCGCCCTTTGCGCGCTTTGCGATGAAATCTCCCGTCGTCGGTCTGCCTGCCCTGAGCTTGTCGAAGGGTCGGTGGTCGGTCGCCAAACCTGCAACGTTTCAACCTTTCAACCTGCCAACTCTGGCCCGCTGCCCGGCGCACACTTCGTGCTATACTGTGCGGCAGAATGCCCTAAACGGCGCAAGCACCGCGTTAGCACAAAAGAGGCGATATGTTACGGGGAACATTGCTGTAC
>LJCR01001671.1 GCA_001399705.1 Kouleothrix aurantiaca | reverse complement strand
CTGATGGTAGATGCGGGCCGCGTGAGTGTGGCTGACGGCACGCGCCCGGCCGACGTGCGCCTGCGCCGCGTTGAGCTGCCCGCGCTTGCACAGCTGTGCCTGGGCTACCGCGCCGCCGCCGAGCTGCGCGCAACCGGCGGGCTGGTGTGCGACGATGCCGAGCTTGGGCTGATCGACGTGCTGTTTCCCGCGCTCTGACAAGAATAGTAGCGAGCCACAGAGCGCACAGAGATCACGGAGAAATAATTACGCACCACGCACTTGTTCTCTAGTGCGTGGTGCGTACTTGCAACTTGTAAACATGCAACCTGTGACTTTAACGCCCCGTGCCGCTGATGATGCTGGTCGCGTCGATGAGCGGGGTGGCGCCGCTGCCGCTGAACACCGGCAGCTTGCCATCCCAGCGCTGCAGCTGCTGGTAGCGGATCAGGTCGGGCGTGAGGCTTTGCGAGAGCTGGCGGTTAGCTTCGGCCTGAGCCTCGGCGCGAATCTTGGTCGCGTCGGCCTCGCCCTGCGCCTGGGCGCGCAAGGCATTCGCCTCGCCCTCGGCCTGCACCTTGTCCTGCTCGGCCTTGATCTTGGCCTGGTTAAGCGAATACTGCTGCTGCTCGGCGGCCTGCTGGGCGGTGATCTTGGCGTCGAGCGCTTTCTGCAGGTTATCGGGCAGGTGCCAGCCGCGCAGGTTCAGCGACTCGAACTTGACGAATTTCGAACCAAAGCGCTTGTTCAGCTCATCGGACACGCGCGAGGTGTACTCCACGCGCTTCTCACCAAAAATCTCTTCCCAGCCGTATGACGACGCAACATCATTCAGCACCGAGCGCGTGACCTGGCGCACCAGGTTGTCTTCGATCGTGCCGATCGGCGCACCTGCCCAGGTCTGGTAGAGCTGCGCGGCGTTGTTGCGATCGACCGAGTACTGCACGCTGACGTCGGCGAACATCGTCTGGCCCTCGCGCGTGCCGACCTTTACGCTATCGTCGCCGGTGATCTTGCCCTCGCTGTTTTGCTGCACCATTACCAGCGTTTGCACGCCCACCGGGTAGCGCGTGATGCTTTCGGTGAGCGGGTTGATAAACACCCAGCCCGGGTCGAGCGTGTTGGTGACTTTGTGGCTGGCTTTGTCGAACACAATGCCAACATATCCAGGGTCGATTGTGCGCCATGTCGAGAACAGCAGGCTTAGCCCGGCAATCGCGAGCAGCGCGATAATGACCAGGGTGCCAAGCCGTGCGGCTGCCCGGTTTGGGCTAGCGGTGCGTGCCATTGTGATGCTCCTTTGTTTGCTGATCGTCGTCGGTTCGTGTGGCGCGCTCGGCGGCCTCGTCGACGCCGTGGCCTAGCCGGCCAAGCCAGCCAAGCACACTCGGCGCAATAATGACGCCGATCTGCCAGAGCACGACAACCAGAATAATCGCGACAATGAATTCCAACAGGGTTGGACTCATAGTGCCTCCTGCCGATGGGTCACATATTCGGCTTTGCCATGATCTACGGGCAAGTGCGCGCCGGGTTGCAGCGCGTGAGCGCGTTTGGAGCAGCCGATGTGGGCAAGCATCGGTTTCGCACAGCAAACGGGGCGGCTGCGTAGCCGCCCCGTGTATTGT
>LJCR01000167.1 GCA_001399705.1 Kouleothrix aurantiaca | reverse complement strand
TGCCGGGCCATGGTTTGCAGGATCTCGTGGATGGTTTGCACGCCCGCTGCCTTCCGAACTGCGCCGCGCAGGGCATAGGAGTGCGGTTATTGTAGCACAGGCATGCCAGGCGGGCAACGCGCCGGCGGCTGCGCGCTTCTGCCTTGCATCTGTTGCCGCCGCCACAGTGCATGTTCAGGCTGGGTAAGAGATGAATGTTTATTCATCTGCGGGCGCGCTGGCGGGCATGGTTTTGCATTTTTACGCAATGGAGTGCGGAATAGGGCGCCAGCACGGTTCCGGGCTGATCTTGACGCCTGGCGTATGATTAGTATAAGCCTGTTGTGCTATGTAATACCCCCGCCCGGCGCTCCTTGTTGCGTTGCGCCAGGGTTCCACCTACTGCCCGTAGCTGGCATCAGTACGTTTGCTGTGCCCTTGTGCCTTTCGCAACGTCGCCTGCTGCACACGCCCAACTCTGCCGGGCGTCGGCAGAGCATCCATGGATTGAACAAGGGAGAACAGATATGGGATCGAAAGCCCGCCGCACGCGCAGGCTGTTGAGCCTGGGCCTGATCGCGCTCGCCATCCTGGCATTTCCGCCCGCCGCGCTGGCGCAGCGGCCAGGCACAGCCAGCGTTGCGCCGCGCGTTGATCCGCGCGCCAAAATCCACCCGAACCTGCTGCGAGAAATGACCAGCGCCAGCAATCTGCGTAGTGGCGACAGCGCAGGTATCGCGTTTGTGGCGCGCATCCGCGCCGGGGCCGACCTGAGCCGCTACGCCAGCGACCTGCTGGTGCGCCCATTTGCCGACCCGGCCGGCGGCACGGTTGCCTACGGCCACACCAGCGCCGCCGGCGTTCTCAAGCTGGCGTCGCTCGATACGGTTTTCTATCTGCAGCGCCCCGAGTCGCTGGTGGAGCCACCCGCGCCGCCCAAGCCTGAAGTGGCGTCGCTGAACAGCAAGCTCGCCTTCAAGCTCAATATGCAGCCCGGCGCCGGCCCGGCCCCCGACGGCTGGTACGACAGCGGCAAGCAGATCCACGGCTCGAAAGAAGCCTGGAAGAAGGGCTACACCGGCGCGGGCGTGCGCCTGATGGTGAACGACTCTGGCGCGGACTACTGCCAGGCCGACCTGTACGGCACCTGGGCGTATATCGACGACAAGCGTTCGCCGTACTATGGCCTGCCCGAAATGTTCGACTCGATCTCGAGCTTTCTGGCGGCGCGCGATGCAATTCTGGGCGAAACGAATATCCGCAATGGGTTTGCCGATTACGCCGACACCTCAACCAAGGTGAGCGGCAGCAGCACCCAATTCCAGCCGATTGGCGCGTTCCATCCGCACACCTACACGCTGCCGCCCGGCAGCAAAAGCGGTGTCTACCACATCGGCTCGCACCCCGACAACACGCTCGCCTCAGATGCCGAAATACAGAGCCAGGCTTTTGGCGATGGCACTGCAACGTTTGGCGAGCGCGCCGCCGTGCTGGTGGTCGATTCGCATAAGGCCGGCGTGTACGATCGCGTGTATGTCGACCTGAACTACAACTTCGACTTCACCGACGACCGCCCGGCCACGCTTGATCGCACGTTTCGCCGCCACGAGGTTGCCTGCCTGGACTATAACGAAGATGGCCTGTTCGACATCTCGGGCGGGCTGGTTTACTTTATCTCCGATGGCACCAACGCCGTGCCGACGATGGATTGGTACTGGGGCGTTCCCGGCAGCGCCTACGGCCCCGGCGATCTGGTAGCCTTCCACGTGATGGACGCCTTCGCCAGCCCGGCCGGCGACCACGGCATGGGCTGCACCTCGGTGGCGGTCGGCCAGGGCCGCGTGCGTGGCTCAGTCTACTACGGTCCATCCGGGCCGCCGCAGGCCGGTGGCAAGGGCCTGGTGCTTGGGCCCGGCAAAGACGTGCTTTCAACCCAGAACGGCGATTTTTACAGCACGCCATTCATCGAAGACGCCTATATCTTCGCCGGCCTGGGCTACGATGGCGAATCTGGCACCGCCGACGACGTGCAGATCGTCAGCAATTCGTGGGGCAATAGTGGCACCGACAACGACGGCTGGGATGGCGACTCGCGGCTGATCGACCTGCTCAACCGCACGCTTGCGCCGCAGATGACTATTCTGTTCGCCACCGGCAACGGCGCGGCGGGCTACGGCACCGCAACACCGCCCAAGCCGGCCAGCGGCATCGGCATCGGCGCGTCGACCCTGTTCGACGATATTGGCGTGTTCGAGCCAATTGCCTCGGCCAAACAGATCGTCGGCGGCGACCCGATCCCGTGGTCGGATCGCGGGCCGGGCGCAACGGTGAACGCGGGTGTGGATGCGATTGCCACCGGGGCGTTTGGTGTGGGCTCGGTGGCGCTGAACGAAGTGGGCGACGGCGCGATTTCGACCGCAAGTTTTGGTGGAACGTCCATGGCCACGCCCGTCGCGGCCGG
Source organism: Kouleothrix aurantiaca (assembly GCA_001399705.1). Lineage (GTDB taxonomy): Bacteria > Chloroflexota > Chloroflexia > Chloroflexales > Roseiflexaceae > Kouleothrix > Kouleothrix aurantiaca. The sequence continues at coordinate 3,434 of LJCR01000167.1, read as the reverse complement.
CAACCTGGCGCTGATGGTGGATGCATGGAAGCAGCGCACCGGCCACTGGCCCAGCTTTGAAGAAGCGCGCGCCCTGCTGATGGGCAGCGCCCGCAACACCAACCACGATGTATGGACGCAGGGCGCCGGCCTGGTGAATGCCGACGAAGGCACCGACGTGGCGGGCGGCCGCTCGGGCGCATATGCCACGCCGGCTGAGTGGGCGCCGGGCAGCTACCGCGGCAAGGAATACGCGGCCTTCGCCAATATCATCGCGCCGGGCGCGAGCGACAGAAAGACCTTCACACTGTGGAATGCCGGCGACAAACCGCTGAAAGTGCGCCTGGGCGCGCGCCAGCTTCAGCAGATCGGCACGCACGACTATTCCTTCACCTCGCTCGATGCGTCGCTCGACCACGGCGACATCGTGAATCCCGACTATGTGGTGCGCATCGACAAGGACATCCCGCCCGGCACCGATCTCTTGCAGGTGCGCGAAGCCTACCCCTACGACCAGTTCAACCCGAGCGGGACCCTGGGCTTCGAGACGGAATTTAACAGCTGGAATATCCATCTGCTGAACTGGACCGATCTGAACAGGGATGGCGCGTTCTGGCACGATGCCAATAGCAACGGCAAGGTTGATATAACAAGAGATGAGATCGGCGTGGTGACGGCGTCGGAAATGGACCCGCTGGAGTTTGTGCGCTTTAGCTACGGCGATAACACTGGCCCAACCCAGCAGGCGCGCGTTGGCAACCCGCTCAAGCGCAAGGCCGACGGAATCCTGCTTTCGTTCCGCCACTCGTCGCGGCCCGAAACGGTGCCGCACACCGACCTCAAGGTAGAAGCATCATTCTGGCAGCAGCAGCCGTGGTCGTGGGTCGATCTCGACCGCAGCAGCATCACAATTCCAGCGCGTGGCAAGGCCACTTTCCGGGCGACCATGCGCGTGCCGGCCAGCGCGCCCTTCGGCATGTACGAAGGCTCGATTGTCGCGAGCTATCGCGGCCACAAAGGCGACGAGGAAATCGTCATTCCGGTAACGACGGCAGTGGCGGCAGCCGGCGGGCATTTCGATTTCGGCGCGAAGCAGCAACCCGCTGCGCCGCAGTTGTACGACAACAGCGCGTTGTTTGGCTACACCGACTACGACTGGCGCAACGAGTCGGGCGACTGGCGCTTCTTCTGGACGGATGTGCGTGCCAATGACCTGCCGAAAGACGCGTCGCCATTCCTGCTGATCGACAACCGCTGGAACGGCGCCAACTCCGACATCGACACACTGGTGATGGGGCCGGCTGAGGATTGTTTCAGCAATGGCGTGCAGTGCACCTTGTTAGACGGCTACCCCGGCGACACGGCGATCTACGGGCCGTACACGCTTGCGCCGGTGGGTGGCAGCCCAAATACCTACCTTGGCAGCGGGCGCTGGGCCTACCAGACGTCGTCGGACGGGCCGCACGAGCTGGTTGCCACGCCAGCTAAAGAAGGCTTGCACGGTATTTTCCTGCACCAGGTGCGCATGGACGGCTCGCAATTGGACGAGCGCTTCCAGGGCCAGGCCGGCCTGGCGACACTCAGCCCGGCCAGCGTCACCGGCAGCGGCAGCGGATCGGCAAGCATTTCCCTGCACAGCGATCTCGCGCTGGAAAACTTCAGCGGAGAGGGCTTTGGCCTGAGCCAGCCGCTGGTGAGCAGCGAGACGGCGCAGCAGGATAACCCGAACAACCCGGCGACATCGTCGGTGGTGAAAACCATCACACTGGCGAACGCCGCCGAGCTGAACGTCAGCACCGCCGGGCCGGACGGCGTGGATATCGACTTGTATGTGCTCGACCCGTTTGGTAACCTGGCGGCCGCCTCGACCTCGTCCACAGCGAACGAGAGCGTGTCCATCCAGCGGCCGGCCGACGGCGAGTACACAATCCTGGTGCATGGCTGGAACGTGCCGGGCGGCAGCGCGCCGTTCACACTCACGATCGACGCCATCCAGGGTACGGATGTGCGCCTGAGCGGCTTGCCCAGCAGCATCCCGGCGGGCGGCTCGGCCACGCTGACAGTGGCGTGGGATGCCAGCGGCAAGCCGGCCGGCACCTACAAAGGCGTGGTCTTCTTCGGGCCGGCCGCCGCGCCCACGCTGTTCCGCGTTCCCGTGACGGTGACGGTGCCGTAAGGGCCGTGGGAGTTAGAAGTTAGGAGTTATAGCCGAGGCAAACGATCGAGCCGCAAAACGCACAGAGATCACTGAGCAGTAAACCAAACTCAGTGGTCTCTGTGCGCCCGTGGCTCAAGGAAAGTGCTCTTCGCTGTAGCGGCTTGCCTGGGAGCTGAAACTACCGTATAAGCCGTGTTTTTGGGGGTATTCAGGGTGTTAACATTTATTACAAGCTTGATATTTGGATAGTTACGCAAAGTATCTGCATCCGCCGCATATATTCTTATTTTTGATATATGACATTTTATTCATACGGCTTGATATGAAATTCCGTATATGCTGCATTCCAGCGCAGCGATATGCAACACGGGTATGGATGCGGATACATCTATCTTGTTGACATGTCTTGTATGATAGATACTGATCACACGCAGTAGCGCGCCTTATAGCAACGAGATTCTCTTTTGGCTGTGCAACAGCTTTTTTTGCATGCAACAATACCTTATGACGAGAGGAGGAACGTTTGCGCAGAAATATTCAGTGTCATGCATTGTCTTGCTGATTTCTCCGTTACCAGGTTTTATTCAAGCGCATGTGTTCGAATCATATGTATCCATGCCTTTATGAAACGGAGACCTCTATGTACCGAAGATGGCTCAGCGTCCTGAGCGCACTTCTCCTCGCTGCCCTGCTAGTCACGCCGGCAGCCGCCCACGCATCGCACTTTGATGCGCTCCAGCCTGGGCAATTCGTCACACTGAAGCAGACCATTCCGGTGAACGTGGTATTTATTGGCTACCGCGGCATCCAGCCGGGCCAGGTGCGCGCCGAGCTGCCGAAAACCTACGAGCCGCTTGTGCGCAGCCCTTTGCTGTATGGTCTCAATGGGCGCAATCTCGGCCTGCACTTCGATTTCAAATATCGCTTTGTGCGTGCCAGCTCGGATTTCGAAAACTCGTTCTTTCGCTACCTGGCGCGTGCTGGCTCCACTGGCCCGCTGACAGGCTTCCAGCAGCAGTACAACGACCAGAAAAAGAATGTGCTGGATGTTGCACCTACCGTGCGCTATATCGACGGCCCGTCGGTTGAGTCGTGGCTCGAGCAGCGCAGCGATTCGCTTCGTATCGACAAGCAGCACAGCTACACGGTCTACTTCATTAACTGGTACAGCCGCAAAGATTTCCAGTTCCATGTCTACACCAAAACCGACGAACCCGACCCCGACACGCACTACAACTTCGGGGCCGAACGGGCATCGCGTAAAATGATCGCCTGGGGCGGATCGTCGGGGCGAAGC
>LJCR01001670.1 GCA_001399705.1 Kouleothrix aurantiaca | reverse complement strand
ATCCAGCGCGCAACGTCGGTGTGGTCGTCGATCACGAGCACCTCGGCCGCCGGCCAGGCACCCGCAATCTCCTTCTCCCACACCGGCACCACGCGCATCGGTGTCATTACGGCCAGGGGCAGCGCGCGCGGCGCGTCGCCGACCGTGCGCGGATTGGCCTGCCACGCGCGCCGGGTCTGCTTGACCCAGCGCGGCAGCTTGCCCGCCCACGCGTGGCGATGCTGCCAGGTGGCGGCAAACAGCGCCATGATCAAGATATGCATGCGCGTCTTGCCGGTCCCCGGCTCGCCGTTGACGGCAAAGCGGCCCAGCGCGCACAGCGCCGTGTAGCCCGCGAACGCGCGGTGCAGCTGTGGCGCCTGCAAGCCTGCCATGGCTGCGCCCGGCAGAGTCTTGTCCTGCGCGATCGTCGCCGCCACGCCGAGCATCCAGTCGGGCGGGTTGAGGTCGTAGACCGGGGTGTACTGGCCAAGCACGCGCTCAGCCAGCAGCGGGAGCCAGGGTTGAAGCACGGCGAACACCTCGTCGCGCTGATAGTGAGCGAGCGCGCCGGTCTCCAGATTCAGCACACTCAGGCATGGCTTGTCCTGCTGCTGCTGGATGTGGGTCACCCCTTTCTTGCCCATGTCTTCGTCAACCTCGATCGCGGCCCACTCGGACGCGATGTGCGTGGCGAAGGCGTACCACTGGCCATCTGGCCCCTGCAGCGCCTCGCCGTCGAGCGTGCCGGTGAGAATGAGCGCGGCCAGGTAGGACTCGCCGCTGATTGGCATCAGGGGATGGTCGAGGCTGGCAGTCGCCTGCCAGGTGGTTGCGCTCTGCCAGGCCGGGGTCAGGTGCGCGCCGCCCGTATCGAGCCCGCGCATCAGCTCGGCCTCGTCGGCCTTGAGCACGGTGATCTCGACCGGAATCCCACCGGGCGTCACGAGGTAGGGCTCGGCGATTGGCGCGTCCGGCAGCACCTCCGGGGCAACGCCCTGCGCCCACGGACACGCGGCGGGCTTGTCCGCGTCGATGCGATAGCGGAAGCCGCGAATGCGGTTCAGCTCCAGTGGGTCGGGTGTCTGGAGCAGCTGCTCGCGCTTGACGCCAGCGACGACGATCTGGGTGTACTTCGCGAACTCGTCGTTGTCCAGCATCCAGCACTGCACCTGCGTGTAGTTTCTGGCCCAGAAGCGCGCCATGGTGCCGTCCCACTGGCGCGCCGGGACGATCGTGACGTCCGGGCTGCCGGGCCGGAGCGCGGCGGTGGCGTCGCGGATAATCGCGTACTCCAGGCGCCCAAGCTCGCCGGTCAGATACGGTGGATTCGAGACGATAAGGTCGAGGGCGTTGTAGGAGATGTGGACATGCTCGAACGCGCTACTAACGATCAGCGCGCGCGGCAGGCGCGTGCGCGACTCGCTGGCGCGCTCGGCGCTCAGCTCCACGCCGTAGAGCTGGGCGCGCGGGTGAGCGGCGAACGGGAACAGCAGATCGCCCGCGCCCGAAGTCGGGTCGAGGACGCTGAAGCTCGCGGCGGGCAGGGAGAGCAGGTTGCGGCAGATGCGCTCGGCGTCAACGGCGCGCGTCGGAACAAAGGCGCTGCTCGCAAGATTCGCAAGGGT
>LJCR01001668.1 GCA_001399705.1 Kouleothrix aurantiaca | reverse complement strand
GGGCCTGAGCGCGCGCCTGGCCGTGCACCCTCCCGAGCAGCCGCCCTACCTGGCCACGATTGATAGTGAGAGCCCGCTTCTTGCGGCGGTGCTGACACCGCCGTTCTTCCTGACATTGGCCGGCCAGGCCAGCACGATTGCGCTCGACATGCTCATCCACAACCTCCACGAAAACGGCTGGTCGCCGCCCGGCGTGGTTGGCGAGGTGACGCTCTCGGAAGCATTTGCGCGGCGCTGGTCAGAAGCGACGGGCGAGCCATTTGGCGTGTTTATGAGCCAGCGCATTTATCAGCTCCGCGCGGTGCAGCTTCCGGTGGGCATCCCTGGCGCGCTGCGCATCGCCACCCTCGGCGATGCGCCGCTCGTGGCCGACTGGCTGCATGCCTTTTCCGCCGAAGCACTTTCGCCAATTACGCTGAAAGGGGCGCGTGCCATGGCGCAGCAGCGCATCGCCAATGGCGAAATCTTCCTGTGGGACGATGGCGCGCCTGTGTCGATGGCCGGCAGCGCCCGCCCGTCGCGGCGCGGCATCTGCATCAACGCGGTGTACACCCCCCCCGCGCAGCGCAAGCGCGGCTATGCCCGTGCCTGTGTGGCCGCGCTCAGCCAGCTGCTGCTCGGCCGGGGCTATGAGTTCTGCATGCTCTACACCGACCTCAACAACCCGACCTCAAACGCGATCTACCAGGCGATTGGCTACGAGCCGGTGACTGACTCGGCCATGTACCGCTTCGGCACCGAGCTGCACGGCCGCGCCTGAACCTGCTCTCGGCGCGGCGCGAGATGCGCTATAATCAGCGCGAGCCGACGAGACAGGAACAGCATATGAATCCCACCATCCGGGTTGCCCTGATTGGCGACCACGACCCGGCGATCACCGCGCACCGCGCCATTCCGCACGCGCTGGAGCTTGCCGCTGCGCCCGCCGAGTGCCGCGCCGAGCCGGTGTGGATCGCCACCGCCGCGCTCGCCGCCAGCACTGCCGCGCTGGATGAAGCTCAGGCGATCTGGTGTGTGCCGGGCAGCCCCTACGAGAATATGGACGGCGCGCTGGCCGGCATTCGCTTCGCGCGCGAGCGCGGCGTGCCCTTTCTCGGCACCTGCGGCGGCTTTCAGCACGCGCTGATCGAGTACGCGCGCAATGTGCTGGGCCTGGCCGAGGCCGACCACGCCGAGTCGAACCCCGACGCCACGCTCCCACTCATTGCGCCGCTGGCCTGCTCGCTGGCCGAAACCACCGCCACGATCGAGCTGTTCGCCGGCTCGCGGATTCGCGCGATCTACGGCCAGCCCAGCATCCACGAAGGCTTCAACTGCAATTTTGGCGTCAACCCCGCGTATGCAGAATTGCTGCGCGACGGGCGGCTCCACGTCACCGCCGCCGATGCGGCCGGCGATGTGCGTGCCGTCGAGCTTGACGATCACCCGTTTTTCGTTGCCACGCTGTTTCAGCCCGAGCGCGCCGCCCTGCGCGAGCACATCCCGCCGCTGGCGGTTGCGCTGCTGCGTGCCGCACGGGAGCACCGCCATGAAGGAGACCGAGCGGCGCGTGCTCGACGCGATTGATATGGATGGCCTGCTTGTGCTGCTGGGCGACCTGGTCGCAAT
>LJCR01001667.1 GCA_001399705.1 Kouleothrix aurantiaca | reverse complement strand
CTTGATCCACGGCTGCTGAATGGCGGTGTCTTTCATCGGCGTCCAGTCGACCTCGTTCCACCACTCCCAGGCCAGCAGGTTCGGGCTGTAGCCCCAGCGCGCGGCGATATAGCGCAGCCGGCGCTTGAACAGGTCGCGCGCCTGCGCATTGCTGGCGAACTCCTCGGGCTTCGCCAGCGGGCCGCCATTTGCAGCGCTGTAGGGGTTGCCCGCCCACTCGGGATTGACGCCGGTGTTGAACGCTCCGTGGTTGAGCAGCGCCAGCATGATGTAGATGTCGTTCTGCTCGGCCAGCTCAAAGGCGCGGTCGAGCTGCCAGGCGCGGTCGAGCCGCTTGGTGTAATCGCCCAGCCCGGTGTCCTGCCACTCGATGCCAAAGGCCCAGCTCGCCATCCACAGCCGCGCGAAGTTCGCGCCCTGCGCGTGCATACGGCCGAACCAGCGCTCGTAGTCGCGGGTGCCGCCCGCGCCATACCAGCCCACGTTCTGGCCAATTGCGAGGAAAGGCGTGCCGTCGCTCCACGCGAAGTAGGCCGGGTCGCGCGGGTCGATGCGCACCGAGCCGTGGCGTCGCGCCGCCGTGACGGTGAACTGCGCGGGCGCGCTCCGAGCGCTGCCGGCAGGCGTTTTCGCCTCTACCACCACACTCCACGCGCCGGGCGCGGGTGGCGAGAAGCGTACCTTCCAGTTGGGCTGGCCGCGCGGCGCGAGCACCTCTTTGCCGCCCTCCAGCGCGCTCGTGAAATCCTGCCAGAAGAAGCCCGGCACCGCGAGCGTCTTGCCATCCGGCCCGGTGAAATGCGCCTGCACGTCGATCTGGGCCGGGTCGAAAGGATTGTCGTAGGTGGCGTGCAGGTCGAGCGTGAGTTCGAGCTTTTCGTAGGCGGGCGGGGTGTTGGTGTTGAGGGTGAAACCTGACATGGCGATACTTGGTTGCGTCGGGGCAGGCGCGAATGTTGCCGCTGCAACGGGCGTGGGCGCTGCCGCAGACGTGGGTACGCTGGCAGGCGCGCTGCTGCACGCGGCAAGCAAGCCGCCGAGCTGAACGAAAACTATGCGCGCGAAGTGATGGAGCTGCATACCGTTGGCGCCGACGGCGGCTACAGCCAGGACGACGTGCACACCGTCGCGCGCGTGCTGACGGGCTGGACGATCCGCCGCGCCAATGACGACGCTGCTGGCACCTTCCAGTTTGTGCCGCGCCTGCACGATGCCGATGCCAAAAATATTCCCTTTCTCGATCTCAGTTTCCCGGCTGGCGGCGGCATGGAAGAAGGCGAAGCGCTGCTGGCGCGCCTGGCCGCGCACCCCGCCACCGCGCACCGTCTTGCCGCCAAGCTGTGCGCCGCGTTCGTGTCCGACGAGCCGCCGGCCGCGCTGGTCGAGCGCGCCGCGCAGACCTACCTCGCCAGCGACACCGATGTGCGCCCGGTGCTGCGGATGATCTTGCAGTCCGACGAATTTCGCGCGTCGGCCGGGCAGAAGATCAAGCTGCCTGTGCGCGTGCTGGCCTCGGCGGTGCGCGCGCTGGGCGTGCCGCTTAACGACACGCTGGTCAGCCCAGGCCGGCCTGGCGTGGGATTGCTTGGCCAGCTTCAGCTGCTTGGCC
>LJCR01001666.1 GCA_001399705.1 Kouleothrix aurantiaca | reverse complement strand
TGCTGTGAAGAGGAGCCACGAGTGAACCGCAAAAGCCGCCGCCCCGCCGGCATCGAGCCGCCGCAGCTTGCGCCCGACATGCCCGCCGTGGACGATATTGCCGAGCTGGAAGCGCGCGCCAGCTACACCCAGCAGGTCTGGGCCGCGCCCCAGTGCGCCGCGCAGTCGGCTGAGGATGTGTCGTTCGACCAGCTCGACGTGCGCGGCGGCAGCTTCAACGCCGCCGAGCTGCCGCTCTTGCAGATGGCCGACTGCCGCTTCGACACGACCGATTTTGCGAGCTGCGCGCTGGAAAAGGCTTACGTGCGGCGGGCCGAGTTTGTGGGCTGCCGACTGGTGGGCCTGCAAATCGGCAACGCCGACCTGGCAGATGTGCGTTTTGTGCGCTGCAACGCCCGCCTGCTGCGCTGCTGGGAAAGCACGGCCAAGTCGCTGCGCTTTGAGCACTGCGCCCTGCAGGAAGCCTCGTTCGACGGTTCCGACCTGAGCGGCGCGGTGTTTGCGCACTGCGACCTGAGCGGGGCCGATTTCCGCAACGCCAAGCTCAAAGGCGCCGACCTGCGCGGATCGACCATCGCGGGCATCAAGCTCAACAGCCGCGACCTCGTGGGCACGATCATCGACCCGGGGCAGGCGCTTGAGCTGATCCAGCTCTTTGGCGTTGTGGTGCGCTCGGAAGAAGAATAGCGGGTAAGCGAGGCAGACGCGCGAAGTAAAAACATCCACAGATTACACTGATTGGGCAGATAGCGATCGATCTGGAAAGCTCATCTGCGCGCTCAGCGTAATCTGTGGACTGCACAGGTCGTTGGCGTTAGTGCAAAATACGCGACAGAAACAGCTTGGTGCGCTCGTGCTGCGGGTTGGTGAACACCACGTCGGGCGCGCCCTGCTCCACGATTGTGCCCTGATCCATAAACACGACCTTGTGCGCAGCGTTGCGCGCAAAACCCATTTCGTGCGACACCACCACCATCGTCATGCCCTCGCGCGCCAGGTCGAGCATCACGTCCAGCACTTCTTTGATCATCTCGGGATCGAGCGCGGAGGTTGGCTCGTCGAACAGCATGACTTTCGGCTGCATGGCCAGCGCGCGCGCAATTGCCACGCGCTGCTGCTGCCCGCCTGAAAGCTGCGGCGGGTGCTTGGCGGCCTGCTCGGGAATGCCCACTTTCTCCAGCAGCTCGCGGGCGACGCGCTGGCTTTCCTGGCGCGAGCGCTTGCGCACCTTCTGCTGCGCCAGGCAAATATTGTCGAGCACCGTCAGGTGTGGAAACAGCTCGAAGCGCTGAAAGACCATCCCGACCTCGGCGCGCACCGCGTTGATATGCCGCTCGTTGTTGTCGACCGGCGTGCCATCCACCGCCACGCGCCCGCTGTCGGGCACCTCCAGATGGTTGATGCAGCGCAGCAGTGTCGATTTGCCCGAGCCCGACGGGCCGATGATCATCATGACTTCGCCGCGCTGCACCTGCAGGCTGACGTTGTTCAGCGCGCGAAACTGCCCAAAATGCTTGGAAATGCCCGCGATCTCGATCATCGGCTGGCCGCCAGCAGAAGCGTGCTCAGACATTTTTGCCCACCCTTCGCTGGAACCACTGCAGCAGCAG
>LJCR01001665.1 GCA_001399705.1 Kouleothrix aurantiaca | reverse complement strand
GCCCAGTCGCGCAGCGTGGCGGCAACGTTGGCAGGCACGCCGGTGGCACTATATTCCCCCAAAAAGCGAATCATGTCGTCGGCCTGGATACCGCGCTGCAGCGCCAATTGGATACTCCGCCGCGTGATGCGGTACGTCTCAACCGTTTGCGCGTCGGCGCGCTCGGCAATGCCGGGCTGCGCGCCCAGCAGGAAGAGCGACCAGTCCTCGCGAGCCGCCAGCGCTGCGATACGCTCCGTGAGCGCCACGCCCGTTACGCGCCCGCGCAGGGGTGTGCCGCGCCAGCGCGCCACCAGCACCAGCCCTGTGCCATCGGGCGTCGCCAGGTCGGCGGCGCCCAGCACGCCCCGAAACACCGGGTTGCGCCGCGCTTCCATCACGAACTCGGGATTCACCGTTACCACGTGGTGCGGCTGGCCGCTGGCAACATAGCCCGCAATGCGCTCAAGCGCGCCCTGTTCGTCGATATTATCGATTGCAACGCCCAGAATGCGGATGCGCGCGGGAGATTCATGTTCAGAAATCATGTTCGAAATTGCCCCAAAAAGGTCTTGACAGCACCAATTCTTTCGGGTATAGTTACCGCATCATCCTGATATGCCGTCCAGGCGCAAAGGAGGTGATGCCCATGAGTAATGAGCGTAAGGGCATCACCGGGGGAATGGCACTTTAGTCATCCCGGTGATGCCCGCCTTTAAACAAAAGCCCTCGCCACTGGCGGGGGCTTTTGTTTGCCTGCGAATCGGCGCGTCGCGGCGGGCATAACACAGCCCCCACCATTCCTGGCAGGGGCTGTGTTCAACAGGCAGCACGGCGAGACTACTCGCCTTCGTTCTCTTCGCCCTCGCGCTCGTCGCGCACCAGCTCGGGCTCGCCCTCGGCAGCCTCTTCCTCGGCGGCCTCTTCCTCCTCCTCGCGGGCCTGCGTCAGGCTCACCACCAGCTCGTCGGCCGGCGTGACAATCTCGCCCTTTGTGTTGAGCGACAGGTCGCTGACGTGGATGCTCTTGTCGAAGCGGTCCAGCCCGCTCACGTCGACCGCGATCGAGGAGGGGATGTCGGCCGGCAGCGCGCGTACGGCCAGCGAGGTCAGCACCTGGTTCAGCAGTGCGTCGCCGCGCTTCACCAGCTCGGACTCGCCGGTGATGTGCACTGGCACATCAACCGTGACTTCGGTGCGCAGGTCGACGGCCAGAAAATCGACATGGATGATGTTGCGCGTCACCGGGTGGCGCTGCAAATTGTGCACGAACACCGAAATGCCCTTCTGGCCAGGGATGCTCAGGTCGATCAGGCCGGTGCGGCCAGCGTGGCGGTACGTCTCGTTGAAGGCGCGCGCATTCATCTGCACCGAGAGCGGGCTGACGCCCTTGCCATACACGGTGGCGGGGATGATGCCCTCGCGACGCAGCCGGCCAACTTTCTTGCCAACCAGCGTGCGGTTTTCAAGTGAAAGATTCAAACGATCTGCCATGGGGTTGTGTGCTCCTTAAGAGTTGCAAATACCTTCGCCAACAGCTAGGGGCATTGCCCGGTAGCTCCGAGTCGGAGAGTATACCATTCGTGGCTGCGATGCGCAAGCGTTATGCTTGCGCATCGCAGCCACGAATGG
>LJCR01001664.1 GCA_001399705.1 Kouleothrix aurantiaca | reverse complement strand
GCAACGGCAAGCGCGACTCGGGCGAGCCGGGCATTGCCGGCTATGCTGTCGCCCTGAAACGCCGCACGAACACCGTGATGGATCGGGGCTCGACGCTGGTGCTTACCGACGCAAACGGCCACTACGTGATGGAGAACGCCTACCCGCTGACGCAGTGGCTGGTTGTGGAAGCCTACAGCGACCGCTACTACACCACCGGCGTGACATACCAGACCGACAACCAGCCAGCCGCAACCACCGTGCAGGGTGCGGGCGTGGACGTGAACGTGCTGCCGATCATCGGCCAGTCGGGCCAGCTCGACTGGGGCGTGAAGCCCTACGCGGCCGGCACCAACGGCGGCATCGTCGGCACCGTGAGCTACGACACCACCCGCAACGAGCTGAACCCGCGCTTTGCGGCAGTTGAGAACTGGCAGCCCGGCATCCCCGGCCTGACAGTTGGCCTGTACGCGCCCGTCGATTGCGGCACAACAAGCGCGCCCTGCGACGACAACGGCCTGTACGAGCTGGTGGCGAGCGGACCCAATGCCGGCGCGTACGCCAAAGGCCGCCTGCTGAACACCTACCTGACCGAGACGTGGCAGCGCCCGAAAGGCTGCCAGGCGCGCGATGTCGACGGCAACTCGGTGGATCAGCAGGTGCTGCCCCCGGCCAGCGATAGCTACGACTGCCTTGAAGCGCCGCTGATGGGCGTGCAGTTCGACGAAGAGTTTGCTGCAGTTGATGGCAACTATGGCTTTGGCGATGGCTGCTTCACCGGCACGCTCAACGCCAGCGACCCAAGCAACCCAACCTGCTCGGGCGGCTTCGACCCGCTGCCAGCCGGCGATTACCTGGTCGACGTTCAGATCCCGAACGACACGTTCGGCAAGCCAATGTACCAGGTGACGCGCGAAGAAGATATCAACATCTTCAGCGGCAACCAGTACGTGCCGCAGGTGCCGCCGCCGCCGTGCGCGGGCCCGCTGCACACGGTTGATGTCGCCGGTTCTGGCACCGACAATTACCCGGCCCAGGTGCTGGCGAACGGCGTGACGGTGGGCGTTTCAACGCCAACCATCAACCCCGATTTTGTTGACGGCGGCGGCAGCCCCTACGAGGGCCAGGCGCTCCCGCTGTGCAGCACCAAGCTGGTGACGCTCAGCGACCGCCGCTCGATCGCGCCGACCTTCAACCTGTTCACCGACGTGCCGGTGCCGGGCCGCTTCTACGGCTATATCGTGGACGACCTGAACCTTTCGACCAACCCGCAGGATCTGCTGTTTGGTGAAAAGGCCGGCGTACCCAACTCGCCGATCGGCATCTACGACTTCAGCAACCGCCTGGTGACGACGGTCAACTCCGACCCGAACGGCATCTTCGACGTGCTGCTGCCCTCGACCACGACGATCAACTGCCCGTCGCCAACCGGTGTGTGTACCAACCTGTACCGCATGGTCGGCAATGACCCGGGCGTGCCGGGCAAGCTGAACCCGAACTACAATCCGCAGTTCCGCACAATTGCGGCCACGTTCGAGCTGTTCCCCGGCGACATCATCCCGGCCGACCTTGCGCCAACCCAGGTGGGCGTTTCGATCCAGGGGCCGGGCTCGCAGTTCAACAGCGCGGTGG
>LJCR01001663.1 GCA_001399705.1 Kouleothrix aurantiaca | reverse complement strand
ATCTTGAAGCCGCCAATGCCCGCCACTGTCTGCGGGCCGCCGCCGCCGAACTGCACGATCACCCCGCCGCCATGTTCGAGCATATGCCGCGCCGCCGCCTTGCCCGTGATGAACTGCGTGCGCATCAGGTTGACGATCGGCTGCACGAACTCGTCCACCGACAGATCCATCAGCGGGCGCTGCACATCGCCAACGCCGATCACATTGCACGAAATGTCGATCCGGCCAGCCTGCGCGGCGACCTTGTCTGCGAAGGCATTGACCGCCGCCTCGTCGAGCGCATCGACCACGGCGGTTTCGGCGCTGCCGCCGCTTGCGCGGATGCCCTGCGCGACTGCGTCGACGTTGGCCTGCGCGCGGCCCGACAGAAACACCTGCGCGCCTTCACGGGCATATGCCCGCGCAATTGCGCCGCCGATCGAGCCGCCCGCGCCATAGATCACCGCGACTTTGTTTTGAAGCAGCATTGCTTTCCTCTCGTCTTGTTCGGAAATCATCCGCAGATTACGCAGATGCCGCAGATTTTCCGTTTCTACGCCAAATAGTGGCGTTTACAGGAACTTCGTGCCATCGTGTCTTCGTGGTTAACATGTTTGTCTTACGCCGTCGCCTCGGCCAGCTCGCCCTCGGCGGCGCGCGTTTCATACAGCTGCGACAGCGCGCGGTACGAGCGCGACTGCATCGCCAGCAGTGTCACCACCAGGCCGATCAGCCCGGCGACGATAAACAGGAGCGCGATGCCGCGCCCGGTGCCGGTGCCGAACCAGCCGCCGATCAGGTCTGCGCCGGCGCCATCGGTCATAAATGGGATGAAGATGAACTGCGCGATTGGGCCGATCATAAACGACGTGATCGGCGACGCGGCCTGCTCGACGCTTTGCGCGAAGCCGAAGACGCGCCCCTGCCGCTCGGGCACGATCACCTTCTGCAAAATCGTCTGCTCGGACGCCTCGACCACCGGCATCAGGCAGAGCCAGATGAACATGCCAACCGTCAGCAGCACGATCGACGGCTGAATCGCGAAGAAGATGCAGATCGTCCACAGCACGAGGTTGGTGCGGAACAGCGTGCGCAGTGGCGAGCTGCCGAGGCCGCGCCGCGCCACAAGCAGCCCGCCGACGATAAAGCCCAGGCTAAGAAAGCCCCACAGCGCGCCCCAGACCTGCACCGACACGAGCTCCAGGCCGTATGGGTCCATCAGCGACATAAACACGCCGCCGAGGAAATTGTTGAACATGCTGAAGAAGATCAGCCCGAACAGGCCCGACACCTGGCCGATCGCCGCGACCGTGCCGCGAATGTCGATCTGGTGCGCGCTTGCGTCGGCGTGAACAATGCGCGTTTCAGGAATTGCGAGGGTCAGCAGGTGCGCAATCGCCAGCACAGCGACGGCGATGCCAATCGCCAGCACCCAGGCCATGCCCAGAAAGCCAATCGCCAGCCCGCTGAAGATCGACGCGACCAGAAAGCCCACGCCGTTCGCGGTTCCAACCATGCCGTTCGCGCGGTCGCGCCTGCCCTCGGCGATCAGGATCGTCACCAGCGTCGAAAGCGCGATTGCGCGCAGGTTGCCGGCTATCGCGCCAAACAGGAACAGCACGGCAAATGCGCG
>LJCR01001662.1 GCA_001399705.1 Kouleothrix aurantiaca | reverse complement strand
GTCCGGTGAAGGGCAGCGGCGCGAACTCGGAATCGTCGCTGGCGGCCAGCGCCGCGTGCATCTCGGCGGTGCGCGTTCCGATCAGCTCAAGCTGCGCGTGGGCCGTGCCCAGTTGTTTCTTTTCGTCGGCGCTGGGCGGCGCGGCGGCGCGTGCCAGCAGCGCAGCAACGTCGCTCGGCGCGGGCGTGGCCTGCGCGTCGGCGCGCCTGGCGTATGCGCGGATGTGCTTCTGCATGGTATCCCACGCCTCGCCCTGGTTTGGCACAAAGCCCTGCAGCATCGCCAAATGAATCGGCTCGCCGTCGGCGGGGCGGTATTCCAGCGCGGCGATGGCCGGCGGCGTGTGCGCGAAGCCGTGTGCTGCCAGCGCATTACCGATCGTGACCTCGGGGTTTGGCCCTTCGTCGACGCAGCGGAACAGCTTCAGCATCAGCTCCTCGCCAAAGGCCAGCGAGGTGTTGTTGCGCCCGCCTTCCAGCGCGCCCGTGTCACGCAATGCGGCGGGTTTCGCTTCGCGCAGGCGCTTGTAGTCTGGCCCGGCCTGAACATGCACCGTGCCTGCTTTTCCCTTCAACTGCCTGCGCCGTGTAATGGTATCAAGCACGGCTGTGGCAAAGGCCGGCGACCAGAGCGCGTCGTAGATCACGGCCTCTGGCTCCTTGGCGCCGGGCGCGCGCAGTTGCGCCACCAGCGCTTCGGGGTGCTCGTCGCGCAGGCGCGTGGCGGCGCGGCCAGTGGCGTAGGCCAGCGGCATGGTGTACGTTTGCGATTCGCCCTCGGCACAGTGCATCTGCACCAGCGCAATCACCGCCGGGCCGTCGCGCGTCGGCACCTCGATCGTGTCCTGGATCGACGTGCCGAGGATCGAGCGGCTCCCGCCGTTGTACCACGGCGCCGCGCCCATGTAGGCCGGCAGCGCGCGCTCTTCCAGCAGCGATTGTCCCTCGCCACGCAGCAGCTCGGCCCACGAAAGCGCGGTTTCAATCACTGGCGCGCCAGCTGGCCCGGCGGCCGCGGCGTCGGCGGTTGAGGGCGCGAGCGCGAACCAGTAGCAGCTGTGCGGGCCGATAGTGAGCAGGTAGGGCAGGTCGCCAATGATTGGGAAGGCGCTGTGGCCGAACAGATCGACCGGCATGCGCCCGCGAAACTCGCTCAGGTCGAGCTCGGCGTGCTGCAAAAAGCGCGACAGGTTCGCCACCACCAGCATGTGCTCGTCCTCGTGGTGGCGCACAAATGCCAGCACCTTGCGGTTGCTTGGCTGCAAAAACTCGATCGAGCCGCGCCCAAACACCTGGTAGCGCTGGCGCAGCGCGATCATGCGGCGCATCCAATGGAGCAGCGAGTGCGGGTTTTCTTCCTGCGCCTCGACGTGCACGGTCTCGTGGTGGTACTCGTGGTCGGTGATCAGCGGCAGAAAGAGCTGCTGCGGGTTGGCGCTTGAAAAGCCGGCGTTGCGGTCGGCGCTCCACTGCGTGGGCGTGCGCACGCCGTTGCGGTCGCCGAGGTAGACATTATCGCCCATGCCGATCTCGTCGCCATAGTAGAGCACGGGCGTGCCGGGCAGCGCGAACAGGAGCGCATGGAGCAGCTCGATGCGCCGGCGGTCGTTGTGC
>LJCR01001661.1 GCA_001399705.1 Kouleothrix aurantiaca | reverse complement strand
CCCCAAGCCACGCGCCAGGGCGATGCCGCGCCGCGCCGCGCCGAACAAATTGCACCGCGCATGCCCGCGCCGCAGGCTGCGCGCAGATTGCCGCAGCGCCGCGAGGGCAGTGGCAGCGCGGCCGCATGGATGATGCTGGGCCTGATCCTGGCGCTGCTGATCGGCGGGGGCGGCCTGTACGCGGCCGGCCTGCTCTACCCGCGCAATGCCGCAGCCCTGCCAACCACGCCAATCCAGCCTACCGTGCCGCTCGCGACCTTGCAGCCCACTGTGCCGGTAGCCGCGACCGATGCGCCGCCTACGGAAGAGCCAGCGGCGACGAGCGCGCCCGAGCCAAGCCAGGCGCCTGATGTTGCAGTGGCACCCACCAAAGCGCCGACCAAAGCGCCAACGAAAGCTCCTACCAAAGCGCCAACGGCGGCACCAACGGCTGCGCCAAGCGCAACGCCCACGCCCGTGCCAACCGAGGTTCCGCCCACGCCGACGCCAACCGAGCCGCCATGCCCGATTGAGATCGGCGCGAAATTCGCCGACTTGCTGGCGCAGCGGCCTGAGCTTGCCGACCGGCTGGGCTGCGCGGCGCAAGATCAGCAAGAGCGCGCAGTTGCTGAGCAAAGTTTCCAGCACGGGCAGATGCTGTGGCTGGCCGGGCCGCAGGCGGGCAATGGCACAATCTATGTCATTCAGGCGGCCGAAGCGCAAACGACGCGCCTGAGCTGGCAGTCGTTTGAGGATACCTGGCACGAGGGTGATCCCGAAGATAGTGGCGACAGCCTCCCGCCCGAGGGCCTGATCGAGCCGATTCGTGGCTTTGGCAAGCTCTGGTATGCCAACGATACCATTTCGGGCCAGCTTGGCTGGGCGGTCAGCGGCGAGAAAGCCGGCAATGGCGCGGTGCAGCGCTTCGCTAATGGTCGGCTGATTTACAGCCCGCTTGGCTTCGATACGGGGGCGGCGGTATATGTACTGTACCAGAACGGCACGTTTGAAACCTACCCACTCTAGCAGGAGCGCGTATGGCGAGCTATTATGATGAGATTTACGCGCTGGTAAGCCAGATTCCGCCCGGCCTGGTATCGACCTATGGGCGCATTGCGCAGCTCACGCCGGTGCCAGGTGGCGCGCGTGGCGTGGGCTGGGCGCTGGCCGGCCTGCGGCCTGAGAACGCGCGCACGGTGCCGTGGTGGCGTGTGATCAACGCCGAAGGGCGCATCAGCAACGCGCACAACGCTTCGCTCCAACGCGAATTGCTGGAAGGCGAGGGTGTTGAATTTGATAAAAGTGGTTATGTCGATTTAGAGCGCTTCTTGTGGGCAGGGCCGACGACTATACAAGAGCACGAGAGTTAGACCACAGAGCGCACCGAGGTCACGGAGAAATCGAGCACCAGACCCCATCTCCCAGCCCCCAGCCCCGCGCTTTATTCTTCCGCTGCATCCGGCACGGTGGGCGCGCCAGCGCGGCGCGTGGGCTTCAGGCGCGCGCGCACCTGATCGACCTGCGCAATCGCCGCGCGCACTTCTGCCAGCCAGTCGGCGTGCTCGGCGGCAAAGGCGCGCACCGCGTAGGCCCGCGCCGAGCGCGATGTGCTCGATACACTGGTGGCTGCCGGCG
>LJCR01001659.1 GCA_001399705.1 Kouleothrix aurantiaca | reverse complement strand
GATCAGGGCTTTCTGGCATTCTGGCAGGCACACAACGGCGAGAACCTGCTGGGATTTCCCGTCACTGAGGCATTTGGCGATGCCGGCGCGGCGCAGCAATACTTCGAGCGCGGCCGGCTGGAGCAGTACAGCGCCGCCGATGGCAGCACGCAGGTGCGCACCGGGCGCGTCGGCGCGGAGTTCGCCAGCGCCACATGGAAGCGCTTCCCGGCAGCGCCACCGCACAAGCCCATCGCCAGCGAGCAGGTGTTTGCCGACACCGGCCACACTCTGCGCGAGCCATTCCTGAGCTTCTGGCGGGCGGGCGGCGGCGCGGAGTTTTTTGGCCCGCCGATCAGCGAGCCGCTGTGGGAAATGACTGTGGCAGGCCGGCGGCAGGTGCAATATTTCGAGCGTGCCCGGCTGGAGCGCGATGCTGAAATGAGCGCCGCCGAGAGTGTGGTGGCGGGCGATCTGGGCGCAGCACTGGCGGCGATTCAAGGGGTTGATACCGCGCCGGTAGGCAATATCGGCTATGCGTCGTACGGCCCGGGCGCGGTGCAGGGCCCCGATATCGCGCCGCTCAACCCGCCGCGCCCAACCGCCGCGCCGGTTGTTGCTCCACCCGCCGCCGCACCGCCGGTGTCGCAGCCGCGCCGCCCCAGCAGCGGCGATAGCAGATCGATCGTCGTGAACCTGAGCAAGCAGTGGATGTATGCCTACGAAGGCGACGAGATCGTGTTCGATGCGCCAGTCTCGACCGGGCGCGACGGCATGGAGACGCCCACCGGCACCTATGCGATCTATACCAAGCTGCCCAAGCAAACGATGGATGGCGTGACCAACGGCGAATACTGGATCGTGCCGAATGTGCCGAACGTGATGTACTTCAATGGCGGCGTGGCGCTGCACGGCACCTACTGGCACAATCGCTTCGGCACCGGCGCGCGCCTTTCGCACGGCTGCGTGAACCTGCCGCTCAAGGCGGCGGCGTGGCTGTACGCTTGGGCGTCGGTTGGCACGCCGGTGCGGGTGACCTACTAACGCAGTATTCAGTGGTCAGGAATCAGGAGTCAGTAGCTTCGTAGCTTTCTGAAGCCTTTTGGCGCATCAAAGCTGCCCGATTCATCTGAAAGCAATGAACGAAAGCGGAGCGGGGCGCGTGCCTCGCTCCGCTTTTTTGTGCCCACCGTGCGCCTGTCGTGCAGGTTGCCCGCCGGCCGGGCGATTCGACACCGCGCCGAGAGGCGCGCAGTACAGTTGTGGGCAAGAAGGTCCAGCGGCAGGGCAGCGCGGAGCGTGTTCTGCCTGGCCCGAGCAGAAAGGATATTCTATGCGACCTTTACGAATAGCTATGGTAGCCGGTGGGGCTGGCTCGCTTGTGCTGGCGGCTGGCTTTAGCATGCAGCAGCCCTGGGCCACGTCGCTCTGGCCAATTGCCGATACGCGCCTCTCGTACCTTTTCATCGCAGCGATTTTGGCGGGCGCTGCCATGCCGCTGCTGTGGGCGGGCGCATCCGGCGACCTGCGCGGCATGGCTGGCTATGGACTTGGCTTTGGGCTGATGTTTGGCGCAATGGGCAGCTATGCGCTCGTGCTGGCGGCGCGCGGCGCTGCGCCTGCGCTGGGCTTTGGGC
>LJCR01000166.1 GCA_001399705.1 Kouleothrix aurantiaca | reverse complement strand
CTACTTCCGTAAGCACCTGCCCGCTGGCGGCCGAGTATTTCAGATCAATCGGCATGAAGCGATCGACAAGCGCGGCGGGCAGGTGCTTACGGAAGTAGGGCAAGCCCCACCCAACCACCAGCGTCAGGCCGGCGGGCGTGGGCGCATAGGGCGCTTCAACCAGCTGCAGGGCGTGTTCAAGACGCACCTGCGCGCGGAACAGCGCGGCAGGGTCAGGGTCGAACGCCAGCTTAGCAGTAATAATTTCGTGGTAGAGCGGCGGCAGCAGCACCTGCACGCCATTATCGACAATGGTTGCAACATCGTCGACCAGGTATTGCTCGCGTGTGCGGGCAGCCGGCGTGGCCAGCGCGGGCCGTTCGAAAGCGGCAGCGGTGCCGAGCATGCCATAAATACCGCGCGCGCTGATGGTGCCGATTGCGAGGCCGGCCGCACGCTTCAGAAACGCGCGCCGGCTGATCGAGTTGTGTTCATTCATAGCAGATTTATTTCTTGCCGCTGCAGCAGGCGCTCCAGCAGGGCTGCGGGCGCTGGCGGCCAGAACGTTGCCCTGGCCGCCAGCTGGTGCGATGTTTATTCAAGACCCAGTTTGCACAGGAAGACCTTCGAGCCCACGGTGAATTGCCACTCATCGGTGGTGAGCGCGCGGTACTGGGCCGAAGCGCCCGCGCCCGTCAGTGCAGCCTTGCTTGTGCTGATTGGTATGAATACATTGCTGATTGAAGCCGGCGCGCTGGTGACCACAAAGCTGGCCGCGCTCGGCGTTTGCCTGGTTGTCGTCACCACCGTGATCTTGCCGCTGGTTGCGTCGGCCGGCACGACCGCCCGCAGCTTGGTGGCCGAGTCGACCGTTACGCTGCTGGCGGGTTTGCCATTGAACAGCACGCCCGTCACCGCCACGAAGCCTGCGCCGTTGATCGTTACTTCGGTGCCGGCCGGGCCCGATGCCGGGCTGAAGCCGCTGACCGCGAGGTCGGGGGCGGGCGCGGTGACGGTGAAGTTGCCCGCCGAGCTGGTGGAGCCGTTCGGGGCGGCCAGCCCGATCACGCCGGTGCTTGCGCCAGCCGGCACCACCACGTGCAGCTGTGTATCACTCTTCGAGCTAATCGTGGCCGGCGTGCCGCTGAATGATACGGCAGTAACATGGCCCAGGTTCGTGCCTGCAATCGTCACGGGCGTGCCAACCGGGCCGCTCACCGGCACAAAACTGCTGATCGTCGGCGGCGGAAGTACCTGCGGCGTCACAACGAGCTGCGGGGCGTTGGTGCCTTCGCGCGAGCTGTAGCGCAGCGAGTCGGTGGCGGTCGTCTTCAGCGCGAAGTTGAAGATGCCGTTATCCTGCACCGCGCTGGTCACGTCGAACTCGACCCAGGTGTTGAGCGCGGCGGCAGTGGTGCTGCTGACGACTGCCGTCGAGTCAACCACGGGCGCGTTGTTCAGCGTGACGCCGCTTTCCGTCCATGGTGCCGAGCCATCGGCGTAGGTGTTGCCCACCAGGTAGACATTGCCGCCCTTCGCGCTGGCGTCGGTGACATACACGCGCAGCTTGGCGCTCTGCACACCCGTGCCCATGCCCGTCACGTTGAAGCGCATGTAGCTGGTATAGCTGGTGCCGCCGCCATTCACACGCAGGGCCGCGTCCGAGCCGTAGTTTTTGGTCGGCGCTGCGCTGGAGACGTACGAGTCGGCCGCCGGGTTGAAGATGGTGGGCGCGTTGATCGGCACCATCACCGGGTCGACGGCGGTGTACGAGCCGAAGGTGACGACAACCGACGGGTTCACATAGTCTTTGTAGCCCGGCTTGGTCACAGTCATCTCATAGGTGCCGGGCGGCACGTCGAGCAGGTAGCGGCCGGTGTTGTCGGTGGTGGTGGTGTAGGGGCCAATCTTCACTGTCGCGTCGCCTACAACCGTCAGCGTGACACTGTCGTGCGCTTCGCCGGCCACAAAGGTTGGTTTGGGAACCAGCGGGATGTTGACTGTGGTGGTGGCGTTCGCCGGCACAACCACGGCTTGATCGGCGCTGCTGTTGTAACCAATCGCCGAAGCGCTCAGCGTCTGGTCGCCCGAGGGCACGTTGCTGATGGTGTAGCTGCCGTCGTTCGCGGTGGTGGCCGAGCCGCCCACATAGGTCACGATCGCGCCGCCGATGCCCTGGCCGTTTTCGCTGTTGGTGACTTTGCCCGTGATCGTGCCGGGCGGAGTCATTTTGAGATTCAGCGTCACCGTCGCGCCGCCGCCAACCGGCTGGGTTTTCTTGACGGTGGCCAGGCCGCTCTTGCTGAAGGTCAGCAGAATTTCGCCCGGGTTGATGTCGGTGAGCGTGTAGTCGCCATTGCCATCGGTGCTCGTCGAACCGCCTGCGTAGGACACGCCCACGCCGCTGACCGGGTCGCCATTGGCGTCGGTGACTTTGCCGGTGACGGTGCCGGGCTGCAGGTTGGCGGTCGAGTCGACGCGGATGATTTTCGCGACCGAAGGCACACCCTTGCTGTCTTTCACCACCAGTTGGTAGTATCCGGGCGGGGCGATGTTGCCATTGACCGGGGCCACCACATTTAGCGTGCTGTCCGACTGCGAGAAGCTCAGTGGGATGTAGCGCTGGTTGTGGTCGAAGGCGTGCGTCACCGCGTTCAGGCCGATCAGCGCCACGCCCTGGATGGTCGAGCCGTCGGTGATGTTCACATCGAGGTTGAAGCCCGCGCCGTAGCCAACCGACTCGGGCGAGCTGGCGATGCCTGGGCGCGCGCCCTTGAACAGGTAGGGTGGCGAGAAGATCTGGGCGTTGTAGCGGCCATTGTACTCGCCGCCAGCCGTCAGCACGCGCCCGTCGGGCAGCACGATCGCCGCCGAGTGGTACATGCGGTCGTTGGTCATCTTGGCCGTCACGCTCCACTGCTCGGTGTCGGGATTCCAGATCTCGCCCTCGTACACCGCGCCGGTGGTGATGCCATCGCCCAGGTCGTCGGCCGAGCGCGTGCCACCCAGCGCCATCACCTCGCCGTCGGCCAGGATGACCATGTTGTGGCGGCGGCGCGGGAAGTTCATCGAAGCGATTTGCTTCCACTGCGGGGTGCCGGCCGTCATGTCGATAATCGCGGCGTTGGCGATCGAGGGGTCGCCGCCGCCCGAGCGGATGATCTTGCCAATGCCGTACATCGCCGACGACTCGGCATAGCCGCTGCTGCCGAAGGCGTTGGTTGGGCCGTTCGACCAGGTGCCGGCGTTGGTGTCAAGCGAATAGGTGCTGGCCGAGGTGCCGGCCTTGTAGACCTTGCCGTTCGGCAGCAGGAACATCTGCGGATACAAGCCCAGGTCTTTCGAGGCGCTGTTTGGCAGAAGTGTCCAGGTGTTGGTGGTTGGATCATAAACCTCGGGGATGTTCGCACGCCCACCGTCGGGCATGTCGCCCGAGCTGGCCAGAATGCGGCCATCGGCCAGGCGCGTGGTGGTGCCATACCAGCGCGGGTAGTGCATTGGCTGGACATTCGACCAGACGTTGGTGGCCGGGTCGAAGATCGCGGTGACGGTGATGCCATCGTGCGGCGAAACGATCACGCCGCCGGCAACGATCACGCGGCCATCGGCCAGAAATGTTTGGGCGGCGCAGTGCAGGTCGCCAAAGTTGGCCGGCACCGCCACCTTGGTATTCGTGGTCGGGTCCCACACAAAAGCGTCCTGACCGGTAGGCCATGCCAGCACTTTGCCGTTGGGCAGCATCGCCATGTGCTTGCCGAAAATGTTCCAGTTGATAATCGCGCCCCATTCGCCGGTGGTGGCGCGCGGGTCGCCGACGGCGGCGGGCACGGGCGCAACGCTGGCCTGCGCCTCGGGCAGATGTTCAAATTGAGGCAGTGCAAGTGCAACAAGAAAGCCAAGGGCAAGTACCACACGCCAAACGCGCTGTGGCACACAATTCGTACCTTTCACAGCAAACTCCTCCCCATGTGCATCACCAAAATCGTATGTCAGAATGTTTGCGCAAATATGGATTGGTGGAAAGAGTATCTGAGGAGTGGCTGCAGTCCGCCCCACGCACCCTACCAAGACAATGCAACCCGGCCAAACGTTGGGCAGGCTGGCGCCCAGGGCACCGATTATTCGTAACCAAGTGGTGCCCGCACAATGGCCCTGAAGTTATTCAATGAATAGCGATACTATGCTGGTTGAAGATGAATATTTCGTGACGCTATAATTGCTTTGTATAAAGGAAAAAAAAGCATCTTTGTAAACAATGTATTTCTTATCTGCGCCAGTAGTATTGTGTCGGAACGTTCGGCAGAAGCTTATTCCAGAGCGTTGCAATAGATTATTTGGATGAAATAATACACAGTGTATTATCGCAAACCCGCTGTGCCTGCTAAGAAGCATTTTCTCTTCATGGCACGCTTTTTGCTTTGCGCGCGAATGATTGCGGCTCTGTCATCATTGTATTTTTGGCCATGTGCCCGCTTCTATTTCTTATCCTCCCCACACTTGCACATACTGGTCGTTCAACGCGTGATCTGCTGCCGCGCCCATGCCAGTTCAACAGCATGGCAAGCGCACCTTGTGAGCCATTCGGCACAACAGAATAAATCGCGCTCTACCAGGCGCAATCAATCGTGAGAGCAGCATGGCTCGCGCTGATTGTTTGTGGGTGTATAACCCGCTGGCGTGTGAGGGTTATACCGCAAGCATATGGGCGGGGATACGTAGGTATGGCGGAGATGCTAGGCCGGTGGAGGTGCAGCCGCGCTCAGGCGCCGGGAGTGCCGCCGAAGAAAACCAGCACCGGCGAGCCGACCGCCAGCACCGCCGAGTAGGGCTGTACGCGCGCCAGCAGCGCCCATTCCGGGCCATACACGCTGGCCCAATCGAGGTCGATGCGGTAGGAAAGCACGGGGTAGGTTTGCCAGATGGGATGGCGCACCTGGTAGCGCAGCAGCCGGCCGCCGCGCGTGCTGGAGGCGCGGTTGAGAAAGCGCGGAGGCCGATACCATTTTCGCAGGCGCCGGCTGCGCCGGTGCGCGCGGCGGGTGTCGAGCTTTTCCTTCACGTCACGGCGGTGGCGGATCTCAGCGGCCAGCAGGACCTCGCCATTACCGACACAACTGATGCCGGTCATGCCGCTGCCTTTGTCGATCCCAACCACCACCGCCTGCACATGGCCCTCACACTGCCACCCTAGCTGGATGGTGAAGGGGGCACGGGCGACCATTCGCGCCTTGCCCGCCCGTAGCAGCTTGCGAGCTTTGGCGGGTGTACAGGGCATCAGCGGCGCCCCATCGTGATTGCGAACAAAGACCTTCATGTGGCTGTAAGCCCTCCTTGCGGAGTAAGATGCTCCTCGCGAGTGTTCAACAGGTTTGTCATGTCCCGATCACGTTCCCGTTTCCGGTACCCTTAAACCGGAACCACAGAGCTACAGACTGGAGCGAACATCCATAGGTGTGTTGGCCTGTCGAACTGCTGCGTGATGTCTCACGCCCGCTGGTAGTTCCATGATCTGAAGCGATAGAACGCTAGATTTTAGGAACTATCGGCCATCAGCCAGTAGACGCCGTCGGCGCTCAGGTTGTGCTCCAGAAGCTGGATAACCTTGACCGGACCAAGGTCTTGAACCTGTTTGTGAACGAAGGGGATGATGTGTGGCAGTGCGAGCGCAACCTCAACGGCGACGGCCCGCGCGTCGTGGCGGCGGAAGACGCGCAGCCGGAAGCCGCCCTGCCCGGTCTGGAACCAGACGCCGTCGTGATACAGCGCCTGAAATCGCGCCTGCATCGCCGCGTCCATCGCCTGGCGCTCCGGCGTGTCGCGATCCGTGACGTTGATCGGCTGCGCCCACCAGGCGACGATCTGCTCGCGGGTGGGGCTGGTACTTAGCTGTGTTACCACG
>LJCR01001660.1 GCA_001399705.1 Kouleothrix aurantiaca | reverse complement strand
CAGGGAGACACCCTGATTGAGACGACGCGCCGAGCGGTAAAACAGTTTGGCAAAGAAGCAGCAACCCACCGCTTTACCCTAGAGGAAAAACGGGCGCTTAAGGCCATTGAACATGAGTATTCAGAAAAAGGAGTACGCACAAGTGAGAACGAAATTACGCGGATTGCTATTAACTATGTGGTTGAGGATTACCGGAGCAATGGCGAGAAAAGTGTACTTGCTCGCGTCGTTGAGCTTCTGAATTCGTAGTCCAGCCGAATACTTTCAGGGTAAAGAAACACCTAAAACGACAATTGGCACCGGGAGGAGAGATTTATAATTAGAAAGCGTTGAAGCTTTTTAATTTACTCACCCTCCACGGTGCCAGACTGTCTTTGAAACTGCGACGAATTACCAAGGAAACATTTGATACCAAGGGACGTAGCCACCGGCTAGGTCGTAGATCACCAGGAAGATAAACGAGAGAATTCCCGACAGGAAGAACGATACATAGAAGAGCAAGACTACGCCTTCGAAGATGATACCGGGCGTCTCCTCGCGGGCGGCCTCCATTTGAAGTCCCAGAATCTCGACACATTCATCCCAATCAATCATGCCAATGACGTAGTCCCTCGTGATGCTTCGCATTCCTCGTTTCCGAGCTTCTGTAAGAATAATCATCTCACCCTCCTTGTGCCTTTCGGCTATAAATATCCACGGCTTCAGGCGCAATATTGTGCCCAAAACCGTGGATACCTATCAGGAGTGGAGATGATTATCAATTTGTCGCATTTCAAAGAACAGTTTTAACTTAGTAAGCGGAACTCAACTTATGTACTAATACATAAGCGTTATCGCGCTTACTATGTATAGTTATACCACATTTATAGTAAATAATCAATACTATAGGCTTAATCGAGTTAATGGTATCATGATACCATGATACCAAGACACCATGGTACCATGGTTGCAACCATGAAACCATGATGCCATGCAACCACGATACCATGGTACCACGAATTGCCTATTGCAATGCTCTTTTTTCTGTTGATATAGTGGGGGAAATTAGCAATAAAAAATGGTTGCTGCCCCTGATAGAACACCAACCAAATTTTAGTTTCGCAAACTATGAGTAAAGTATCAAATTCTCCGGGGCGTGTCAATCGGAAACGGATTAACCATGCTACATTCTGCCCCTGCCACAAAAAGAACTGTATCAAACCATAAAGTACAATATCAAAGACCGCGTTTACAAAAACATTTTGTTCAGACGCCGCAAGTCCTTTTGCGCGGCTATCCTCAGTTGTCCGATGGCGCAAAGCTAACCTACCTGGTGCTCTTGTCGTTTGACTACCTCGACGCCGAGAGCGACGCACACAAGGGGATTGTGTACCCCTCGATTGAAACCCTGATGGCCATACGCGGCAAGGGCAAAAGCACTATCTACGCCCACCTTGCCGAGCTAGAGAAGCACGGGCTTGCCGAGGTTCTGATCGGTGAAGGCATACGCCTGTATAATCCGTTAGAAGGGGAGACAGACGAAGAGCGGCGTCTTTGCCCGTCGCACTCCCAAACAGCTGCTACAGCCAGCTACAGCGCCCCACAGAGCCCTTCTCATCGCGCATCCGACGATATAT
>LJCR01001658.1 GCA_001399705.1 Kouleothrix aurantiaca | reverse complement strand
GCCGCGCCGCGCATACGGGCTAACCAGCAGCGCCGGCACGCGAAAGCCGTAGCCAAAGCCATCGGCGCTTGCGGGCGGCGCGACGTGGTCGTACCAGCCGCCCCAGTCGTCGTAGGTCAGCAGAAAGGCCGAATCGTTCCAGGCCGGGCTTTGCATCAGGGTGTTCAGCAGGCCGCGTGCGAAGCGCTGGCCGTTCTGCGGGTGGCCGGGCGGGTACTCGGTCGCGCTGGTTGGCACAATGTAGGCAAGCGCCGGCAGCGTGCCGGTGCGCACGTCTTCAAAATACTGATCGATGCTGGCGATATGCGCGAACATGCGCGGGTCGTCGATAAAGCGCGGCATGGCCAGCAGCGGCATGCGCAGCACCTGGGCGGGCATCTTCCCGCCGCGCTGCGCGACATGGATGGTTTTCGCCGGGTCGTAGTTCTGGATGTACACCTTCCAGCTCAGGCCGCGCTGCTCAAGCGCGTCGAAAATGGTTGGCACATCGGTGTAGCCGCCGGGCGGAATTTGATACTGCGCCGCGCCGGGCGCGCCGCTCAGCCAGAACAGGCGATTCCACACATTCCCGGCCGCCGCACTGCTGAAATAGCGATCAAACAACACATACTCGTCGGCCAGGTTCCAGTAGAACGGCAGATCGGCGTCGGTGTAGTAGCCCATTGCCACCGCGCCATCCTGATTGCGCCGGCGCAGCGCGTCGACAAACCCATCCATGCGCCCGCCGTTCCGCTGCAGCGCGAAGGTCTGGGCGGTATGATTCAGCTTCTCAACCGAGCGCTCGCCGATCGGGTAGGGGCGAATACACGATGTGCGCTGTGCCCGGCTCAGGTCGGTGGGCAGGCATGCCTCGGCGGGCAGGCCATCCGCGCCGGGGTAGGTGCCAAAATAGTTGTCGAAGCTGTGCCCTTCCTGCATCAGCACAAAGAAGTGCCTGATCGGCGTGGTGGCGGCTGGCGCGGCCGCGCGCGCGGGCATGGCGGGCAGGGCCAGCAGCACAAGCGCGCCAAGCACGCCGGCGAGGCGTGCGCGGATCATGGCCGCACCTCGTAAATAATAATGATCGGCTTCATCACAGTGGCGCCATCCGGCGTCGCCACCGGCACCGACTCGGTGTGCACCACGCGCCCGTTGTAGCGGCGCACATAGCGCATCAGCGATTCGCTAAAGTGCCTGGTGCGCGCCTCGGAAAACACGTCGTACACAAAATAGTGCAGGTCGCCATCGCGAATGCGCTTGTCGGGGTTGACCACCGCTTCATAAACGGGGTTGCGATGCAGCGGGTTGCTGCTCACCGAAATGCCGTAGGCGCGGCGGTGCCCGTAGAACTGGATGATATTCGCCATCGACGGGCCGATCGCCACCAGCCGCGCGCCGGTCGGCACATGCTCGCGCACCCACTCGCCGGCTTCGCGCCCGCCGGGGATGCCGCCCGTGCCGGCAAAAAACTCATCCGAGATCACAAAGTTGATCTGCGCCCAGCTCGCCCACACCAGCGAGCCAAGCACCACGGCCGTTGCCAGCGGGCGCAGCGCGGGCCGCCACGCCGGTCGAATCTGCCGCCCAAACGCGGCAGCGGCGCGGCGCAGCGGGCGAGCGAACCATTCGCACATGCTC
>LJCR01001656.1 GCA_001399705.1 Kouleothrix aurantiaca | reverse complement strand
CTGGGCCTGCGCGGGCGGCTGCTCGCGGCGGCGGAGGCTGGGGGCAGGGTCGGCAGTGTGATCGAAATCCTGCTGCTCCAGGCGCTCGCCCACGAGGCGCATGGCGACCTCCACTCTGCCCTGGCGCCGCTCGCGCGCGCGCTGGCCCTGGCCGAGCCAGAAGGCTACGTTCGGCTTTTCGTGGACGAAGGCGCGCCCATGGCGGCATTATTAGCGCAAAGCGTAGAGCGTAGAGCGCAGAACGATTCGATCCGCGTATATGCTGAGCGTCTCCTTTCGGCCTTCCCCGAAGTGCAGAGCGATCGATCGCAGAGAGCGCAAAACAACGCGAGCGCTCTAGGTTCTACGCTCGAACGCTCACACGCTCTGGTCGAGCCGCTGAGCGAGCGCGAGCGCGAGGTGCTCCGGCTGATCGCCGAAGGGCTCAGCAACCAGGAGCTTGCCGCGAGGCTCTACCTCTCGCCACATACCATCAAAGTGCATACACGCAACATCTACGGGAAGCTCGGCGTCACGAGCCGCACCCAGGCGCTCGCCAGGGCCAGAGCCCTCGGCATCCTCGGCATGCCCTAGCGATCTTCCACAGCCCAAATACCCCGCCATATACCACAAAAGTGGTACGACACTCCTGCCGTTGGCTGGTACGCTCTACACGACCGAACGAGTCAATTGCGCACCAGCCGCAGCCGCACAGCGCCCGGCGATCTGCTGCGCGAGGGAGCGGCTATGGCAAACGAGCACCTTCCCACCAGGGACTCCGGCGAGCCGGTTGTCTACCAGCTCAGGGTCAAAGGCCACCTGGGTGCGCAGTGGGGCGCGTGGTTCGGCGGGATGACGGTTACGCAGACCGCAAGCGGCGAGACGCTGATCACCGGCTTGCTTGCCGATCAGGCCGCGCTGTACGCGCTGCTGCGCAAAGTGCGCGATCTCGGCCTGACGCTGCTCGCACTAAGCTCGAGCGAGCCGACAGGGCTGGACGGGGTGGCGGCAGACTCAGGCGACCTGCCCGGCGCATAGCTGAAACCGGGCTGCCCTCTGCGAGAAGGAATACATAATGCACGCAATGTGCTACTCAAGGAAAGGGGATACATGATGAGCGATGTACGGAACGTCGCGCAGGTGAGCACAGACACCAAGGCAGCGATCGGAGCAGCTCGAACGAGCGAGGCGGCGGCACCAGTTGCAGGGAATCAGGCGTCCACGACGCGAATGGTCGGCGTTGTCGCGCTCGCCTACGCCGCGTCGCTGATCGCTCAGAACGCGATGTTTGACGGTGGTGTGGCCCAGTTGCTTGGCCTTGGTAACGGCATGGGAGCGCCCACCTACGGTGATCCGATTGGTATGGTTCTCGCCTACCACGCCGCCAACCGGGGCGCTGTGGCCGTCGCCGCGGGTCTGGAGGCCGTGAACATGGTGCTGCTCCTGTGGTTTGTCACGGCACTGCACGGGCTTGTCCAGCGCCGTGGCGGCGCAGGGGCCGACTGGTCGCGGCTGGCGGTCGCAGCCGGAGCCACGCTCGCGGCGCTATTCGCCCTCACCATCGCCACGCACATCGCGGTCGTGCTCGCCGCGGATGGTCTGGCCGAGCCGACCCCCGCCTTCGCGCTGATCTGGCAGCT
>LJCR01001657.1 GCA_001399705.1 Kouleothrix aurantiaca | reverse complement strand
GTACTGCCCGTAGTACTCAATAACGTTTGTATCATCGGTGCGCGCGCCAGCGATGTAGCCGTGCAACTCGTGCCGGCCCAGATGGTTCAGCACCTCCGAGTCGGTGCCGTCTTCGTTGATCTGCCAGGGGAAGAACTGGTTGAACGAATGTCCGGCCAGGTTCGTGCCGGCCAGCAGGTCGGTGCGGGTGCTGCGCGGCTCGGGGAAGATTTCGGTGCGGTCGTTCAGGCGTGCCGCGCCCGCGCTTTCGTCGGAGTAGTTGAACGTGCCGTAGGTGTTGGTGCCCATCGCGTCGGCGTCGGCCTGCTGGTCGCGCTGAAGATGATCCCACTGCGTGAACAGCACGCGCCCAAAGCTGTCGATTATCGGCGTGAAATCGCCCGACGGCGCGTGGTTGAGCAGGCGCAAATTGCCATTGGCCGGGTCGAGGCTCCACAGCCCCGAGTTGGTTGGCGCAAGCTCGTATTCATCCAGCTGAGGGTAGAGGTGCGCCGCGCCATTGCGCGGGCGGTCGCTGGTGAAGATGATGCGGTCGTCGGTGCCGTAGATCCGGCTGACATTATTGAAGGTGGCGGGCTGGCGCGGCACCTTGGTGATCACTGGCGTGTCGTTGACGCCCAGGCCCGTGATTTCGTAGAGCTGCCAGTAGAAAGTCGAAACCTGATATTGCTTGGTTGGCGCGCCAATCACCATGCTGAACACGGCTTTGCTGCCATCCCAGTACACGTCAGGATCGCGCACGGCAATGGCGTTTGCGCCCTGCTGGCCGGCGCTGCCATACCCTGCGGCGGCGGTGAGGTTCTTGAGCGTGCCGTTCGGGTAGCGAATCCACAGGTCGCCGCCGCGCGTGGCCGACTGGATATCGGCGTGGTGATTGCCGAACACCGCGCCGATCGTGGTGAAGTCGGCGCGCACCGGCACCTGCGTGACGAACATGATTGGGTAGGGCGTGGTGGTGGCGGCAGATGCCAGGCGCGCCCAGGGCAGGCCGCCAGCAGCCAGCGCCAGTGCCGCCAGCGCCCACAGCGCCAGGCGGGTGAAGGGTCGTGCGGGCGAGGAAGCAGGGAACAGTAGCACGATTGCACCTCGTTGCATTGGTTATAAAAAAACCCGGCGCAGCAGCCGGGCACATTCATCATAGCCGGGCGCGCGGGGAATGCAAGCTACCCATTCGGGCTATTTCATGCAGTACGCGTGCCTCGTGCGCTTTCAGCGCAGGGGTTATAGCGGTTTGCAGAACAATTGAACACTCATATGCTGGCGAGAAGGCGCTGTAGCGCGGAAAATGCAACTGCCTTCTGCGTCCTGCCGACTGCAACCTGCTATAGGGGTTGGGGAATAGGGGTTGGTGATTGCCCTGATCTCCCCTTATGAAGCGGGCAGGGTTGTGGTGAACGATTCGCCGCCGGCCAGCGCCCGCCGCTCGCCGCCGGGCAGGAAGAGCGTGCCGTCGCAGCCGGGCGGCAGGGTGAGGGCGAGCTGCGTGCCACCGTCGGCGGGCGCGGCGACAAAGCGGATGGGGCCGCGCACGGTGCGTGCCGTGAGCGCGAGCGCGCCAATGCCGCCAAGCTGCGGGCGGATATGTACATGCGCAAAGCCGGGCGCAGCCGCCGTAATGC
>LJCR01001655.1 GCA_001399705.1 Kouleothrix aurantiaca | reverse complement strand
GCCGACGAGCCGACCGAATTCAATTTTGTGCGCAAGCACGCGCTGGCGCAGGCCGCCGATCTGGGCGTGCCGCTGGCCGAGGCGGCGACGCGTGTGTTCGCCAACGCACCCGGCAGCTATGGCGCGAACGTCAACCACATCGTCGAAAGCAGCAACTGGGACGACGATAGCCAGCTCGCTGAAGCCTTCCTGGGGCGCAAAAGTTTCGCCTACGGCCAGCGCGGCGAGTGGCGCGAAGCCCGCCCGGTGCTGGAGCGCGCGCTCGCCACCGTCGACGCGACTTTCCAGAATATCGACAGCTTCGAGGTCGGCATCAGCGACATCGACCACTACTACGAAAACCTGGGCGGCGTGACCAAGAGCGTCGAGAAGCTGCGCGGCGCGCGCCCGCCCGTGCTGGTGGCCGACGCGATCACCACCACCGGGCGGCTCAGCTCGCTGGAGCAGATGGTGCGCCTGGAAACACGCGCCAAGCTGCTCAACCCGAAGTGGTTCGAGGCGATGCTGGCGCACGGCTACCAGGGCGTGCACGAGATCGAGGCGCGCGTGGGCAATACCTACGGCTGGAGCGCCACCACCGCCGCGGTGGAGGGCTGGGTGTACCAGGGCGTTGCCGACACTTTCCTGCTCGACGAGGCGCTGCGCGAGCGCATGACTGGCCTGAACGCGCACGCCACCGCCGCGATTGCGCGCCGCCTGCTGGAAGCGAGTGACCGCGGCTTCTGGCAGGCCGACGAGGCGACACTCGCCGCGCTGCAGCAGATCTACGGCGACCTGGAAGACCGCATGGAAGGCGTTGGAACGCAGCAATTGGCGGTAGGCGGATAGTGGGAAGCAGTTGCAGGTTGCAGATTAGAATGTTTGCACGTTCCTTTCGAACTTGCCAAGCTGCAACTTGCAAACCTTAAACCCTCCGTGCCTCTGTGTCTCTGTGGTGAGCTATTCGGTCGTCAGTCGTCGGTGGTCGGTGGTCGCTGAAAGGGGGGCGCATGTCGATCTTCAAAAACATTCGTCTTGGGCTGCTGCACGTATCCGTCGCGATCACATTCGTGCTGATCAACGGCGTGCTCAACCGGGTGATGATCCACGACCTGAACATTCTGGCGTCGCTGGTGGCGGTGCTGGTCGTGCTGCCCTACTTCCTTTCGCCACTGCAGGTCTGGATCGGCCAGCACTCCGATACCCACCCGATCGCCGGCTACCGCCGCACGCCCTACATCCTGCTGGGCCTGCTGCTGTGCATCGGCGGCACCGTGCTGACGCCGCGCGCGGCCATGCTTATGCCGGGCAGCTTGCCGCTGGGCCTGCTGCTGGGCGCGCTGGCTTTTGGCGCGTGGGGCGTCGGCTACAACCTTGCGGTGGTAAGCTACCTGTCGCTCGCCAGCGACCTTTCCGAAGAGCACCAGCGCTCGCGCACAATCGCGATCATGTGGTTCATGATGATCGTCAGCATCATCATCACCGCGATCATCACCGGGCGCGCGCTGGCGCAGTACGACCCGGCCAAGCTCCTGCGCGTGTTCAACATTGGCGGGCTGGTTGCGCTCGGCATTGCGGCGCTTGGCCTGGTGGGGCTGGAGCCGCGTGGAAACCTGCCGGCCAGCCAGTCGCGCGCCAGCC
>LJCR01001653.1 GCA_001399705.1 Kouleothrix aurantiaca | reverse complement strand
GGGCGCGCTCGCTGCACATACCCGTCAGCTGGGTGCGCGCCACGCCGAATGTCGCGCTCGCCCAGCAGTGCGCGCCCATGGCCTTCGCGGCGGGGAGCGACACAAGCTGTACTATCTCCGCCACCAACAACAGCACGGCGAATGCGAATATCCAACTTCAAAGCGCCATTCCTGCCGGCCTCACGCTCCGCACCGACACGCTCAGCGGCGCGAGCTACGATCCTGGCACGCGCCAGCTTCGCTACACCGGCACCCTGCCAGCCTATCGCCCGGCTTCCTTCACCATTGCGCCCGACCCGGGTGGGCTGCCGTTTGGCTTTGTGCCGCTCGCAACGCTTGGCGTCAAGCCCAGCCCCTGCGGCAACGTCTGCGACGAAGTGGCGCTCACCTACAAAACTGCGCAGTTTTCCTTCAACGGCGCAAGCTACACAAGTGTTACAATGGTCAGCAACGGCTACCTGATCCTGGGCGACAAGGCAGTTATCTCGCCCGACAATGAAGAATTTCCCAGCACCACCACGCCTAACAACGTCATCGCGCCCTACTGGACCGACCTCGACCTGCGCGCCACCCTGGCAAACGACCCGGGTGGCGGCACCTGGTCGGCAGCCAATGTCACATCGACCAATGGCTCAACTACGTGGTTCGTTGCCGAATGGAAGGACGTGCCACGCTTTGGCCGCGACCCGGCCGTCTCGCACCATAGTTTTCAGATCTGGATCGAACTCGGCGGCGAGCGCATTCATATGGCATATGGGCCAAACACCGCTGCCGAGGACCGGCTGACGGTGGGCGCAGAAAACACCGACGGCACGATCGGCGCGAACTATTATGTCGACACAGTCGAGGGCGACGGCGCGCGCGGCACTGGCACGCTTCCTGGTGCCGGCAGCATTCTGAGTATCGCGCCGGCAGCCGCACAGCGCAGCCCGCACACTATTACCTTCCTCCTGCGCGGCGACACGCCCGGCAGCTACCGGCTCAGTACCGAGCTGCGCGCCAATAGCTTCGACGGCACCAACATTGCCACGCAACTACTAACTGTTCAGGCTCCGTAGCGCACCTTTATGAAAAAGAAGGCGCACCATGCCGACGATCATTAGGCCGATCCAGGCAGACGATTACGCTCCAGCGGCGGCGCTCGCCAGCGCACTGGAGCCCGAGCGCGCCGCGCTTGCCACCAACTGGCAGGCCGCCGGCGCCCGCACTAACAACGCCAGCCGCGCGGTCGGCTATGTCGCGCTGGCCGGTGATCCGCCCGAGGTGCGTGGCTATGGTTCGTTCTGGCGCGTGCGGATGGAGCAGTATCGCCTGGAGCTGATGGTGCACCCGGCCTGGCGGCGGCATGGCCTGGGCGGGCGGCTGCTGCGCCAGATGCTCGACGACCTGGCCCTGCGCGGCGCACGTTCCGTCCAGGCACGCACCGACGAAGAAAATCTCGAAGCGCAAACCTTCCTGTGGCGCAATGGCTTTGTCGAAACGCAGCGCATGTATCGCATGCGCCGCGACCTCGCCACGCCCACACCCGAGCACTGGCACGCAATCGAAGCGCAGCGCGCCATCCAGGGCATCACCATCAGCACGCTCGCCTACGAGCGCGCCCACGATCCCAACGCGCCGC
>LJCR01001652.1 GCA_001399705.1 Kouleothrix aurantiaca | reverse complement strand
ATGTGGGAGTGCAGGTCGATCATGGCGATGTGTGTTTAGCGCGTTGGAAAGCTACGAGCGCGTATTTTACCCGTAGTAGCCATAGCCGCGCTCGAGCTCGGCATTGTTGAGCACTACGCCGACGATATTCGCCTTAACTTTCTCAAGCATCTGGCGCGCGCGGCGGGCACGCTCGCGGTTGGTTTTTTTCGCCTGCAGAACTAGCAGCACGCCATCGACGCGCGTCGCCAGCACCGCCGCGTCGGTCACGGCGATCACGGGTGGTGTGTCGAACAGCACAATGTCGGCCTGGCTGCGCAATCGCCCGATCACTGCTTCCATGCGCCGCGAGCCAAGAATGTCGGCCGGGCGCGGCGGCAGCGGCCCGCTGGCCAGCAGGCTCAGGCCCGGCACGCCCGTGTCGAGCAGTGGGATCTCGGCATCTTCCTGCGCCAGAATCAGGCTGGTTAGCCCGGCGTCGTTTGGCAGGCCGAAAAGGGTGTGCAGCGTGGGCCGGTGCAGGTCGCAATCCACCAGAATCACGCGCTGCTCGGCCTGCGCCATCGTCACCGCCAGGTTGGCGATCGTGGTCGATTTGCCTTCGTCGGGCGCGGTGCTGGTGGCAAGCAGCGTGTGCAGCGGCTTGTCGAGGCTGGAAAACTGGATATTCGTGCGCAGCGTGCGGTAGGCCTCGGCCGCCGGCGAGCGCGGGTCGCGCAGCGCGATCAGCGGGCTGCGATCGGGTGATGCTGTATTCATGCTATTGTGATGCGTGCCAATTCAAGCGTGGCTTCTTTCGCGCTAGGCTAGCGGTCGACGGTGGGAATCGCGCCGAGGGTCGTCAGGCCCACATAGCGCTCGATGTCGTTGGCCGTTTTCAGGGTGTTATCGAGCGCTTCAAGAATGAATGCGAAGATCAGGCCGAGCACCAGCCCCAGCAGCAGGCCCGCCGGCACGGTGACGACGGCGCGCGGCGGCCAGTACAGGTAGGGCGCGCGGGCCGACTGGATTTCGATGACGTTGATGCGGCTGCTGCCTTCCAGCGAGGCGATTTGCGCCGCTACCAGGCCAACCATATTCGCGCCGATCGCGTCGGCGAGCCTGGGCGCGGTGGCCGCGTCGGGGTAGGTAGTCTGTATCACCATTTTCTGCTCGTCGGGCAGCACCTGAATGGCAACATGCTTGTTCAGCAGCCAGTCGGCGTCGCGATCGAGCTGAAGCTGCTGGCTGATCTTGTCCAGCTCTTTGGGTGCCAGCGCGAGGTTGCGGTAGCTGTTCATCTTGGTTTGCAGCACAAGGTACAGGCCCTGGTCGAGCTGGTTCGCAACCACCTGGTAGGTCGCTTCCGAGCGGTACAGCGTGTTGCCAAGGGCGAACTGGATTTTGCCAAAGGCGTAGCCGCTGGCCGCTGCCACAAAAGCGGTGAGCAGAATAACCCACCAGCGCCGCCGCAAAATATTGACATAATCGGAAAGAAGCATCTTATTCTTCCTTGTGTGGGCGGGCCAGCGCCAGCGCAATTGCCAGGCCAGCCGCCGCGCCCAGGCCAAGCGCGGTTCGCAGCGCCAGTTGCAGCGCCTGCGCGCGCGGCCCGTTCAGCCGCACCGGCGACGCTGGCGGGTCGAGCACGCTGATATTCAGG
>LJCR01001654.1 GCA_001399705.1 Kouleothrix aurantiaca | reverse complement strand
GACATGATCCTGACCGACGACAATTTCGCCTCGATTGTGGCGGCTGTGGAAGAAGGGCGCTCGATCTTCGCAAACATCCAGAAATTCCTGCGCTACCTGCTTTCGTCCAACATTGGCGAAGTGCTGGTGATGTTCTTCGGCGTGGTGCTGGCGCGCGTGATTGGGCTGGTGCCCGAGCCCGGGCAGGCGATTGTGGTGCCGCTGCTGGCTACCCAGATTTTGTGGATCAACCTGCTGACCGACGCCGGGCCAGCGCTGGCGCTCGGCGTCGAGCCGGCCGACCACGGCGTGATGACGCGCCCGCCACGCGACCCGCGCAGCAGCGTGATCACGCGGCGTATGTGGTTCGATATTGTGTTTGTGGGCGTGGTGATGGCGGTTGGCACGCTGGGCGTGATGGACTGGGCGCTGCCGGGCGGGCTGCTGCCGGGCGGGAACGGCTCGATGGAATACGCCCACACGCTGGCCTTCACGGTGCTGGTGTTTCTGCAGCTGTTTAACGTCTTCAACGCGCGCTTCGACGACCGCAGCGCTGCGTACCGGCTCTTCAGCAATGGCTGGCTGTGGCTGGCGGTGGCGGTTTCGGCCCTGCTGCAGGTGGCGGTGCTGTACGTGCCGTTTCTGCAATCGGCGTTTGGCACCGTGCCGCTTGGCGCACTTGACTGGCTGGTGTGCATCGGGGTGGGCAGCAGCGTGCTGTGGGCAATGGAGCTGAAGAAGCTCGCGCTGCGCCTGTCGGGCCGTACCGGGCAGACAGTGCTAGGAACGGCTTCGCGCCCGCGCTAATGCGCTTTCAGCGCAGGGATTGGGGTATGGGGAATAGGGTTTGGTGATCGCAATGCCGGCGTTCTTCGTTCCTTCGCGTCTTGTGTCGTGAATTGCGCTATTCTGATGTTCCGTGAGGGCTTCAGAAAACCAAAACATTCTGAATGCTGAAACCTGACTTCTGACTACTACTATGGAGTTTGGCATGGAAATAATTGGCGCTATGATGACGCTGCTGGCCTTCCAGCTTGCCGGCGAGGTGATCGCCCGCGCGCTGGCGCTGCCGCTGCCCGGCCCGGTGCTGGGCATGCTGCTGCTGTTCGCAGCGCTGCTCGTGCGCGGCGGGGTGCCAGCGCCGCTGCGAACGGTTGGTCAGTCACTGCTGAACCACCTGTCGCTCTTGTTTGTGCCAGCCGGCGTCGGCATTATGGCGCATATCGCGCTGCTGCGCGCGGCCTGGCTGCCAATCGCGGCCACGCTGGCGCTCAGCACGCTGGCCACGCTGGCGGTTGCCGCGCTCACGCTCAAGCTCTTGCTGCGCGGCCAGCGGGGCGGCCCGGCATGACGCAGAATATTGCCAGCATCTGGGTCTACCTGGCGCAAACGCCCTTGCTGTGGCTAACGGCGACGCTGGCGGTCTACCTGCTCGCGCACGAGATCTACCGCCGCATGCGCTTCAACCCGCTGTTCAACCCGGTGCTGATTGCGGTGGCGCTGCTGGTGGCGCTGCTGCTGGCCACTGGCACGCCCTACCAGCGCTACTTCGACGGCGCGCAGTTCGTGCATTTCCTGCTCGGCCCGGCAACCGTGTCGCTGGCCATCCCGCTGTACGGCGCGTATGGCACGCCGCGGCGGC
>LJCR01001651.1 GCA_001399705.1 Kouleothrix aurantiaca | reverse complement strand
CACTCCGGCATTCTGGCGCTGCGCTTCGTCGAGGCTGCTGCGCAGGCAGGCGCGCGCCTCGCCGTCGAACACGGCCGCGAACAGGCGCGAACCAAACGTGCGGGCGTATTCGGTCTCGGCATTCTCAATACGGCGCGTACCGCGCTGCGGGCGGCCAAAACGCAGCAGCGCAATCTCAAGATCCTGATCGGTGAATGGAACGACGAAGTCTTGCGTGACTTGGCCGGCCGGCGAGTTGAACGTGGCGCGATAAGCGGCGCCGCTTCGCTCGATGTCGATGTCGAAATCAAGGTAATCCATGGCGCAGATTCCCGCGTAAGGCCCAGCAGGTGTGGCCTGCTGCGGCAGATCAGCCTACAAATTGCGCGCAAGGTATGCCAAGCCGCGCCCGCATCACACGGGCGAAGTCGTCTGGTTTGAGAATTTGGAAACGTTTAGGTAGGCGTATAGTACAGGATGCAGGATGATTTGTATATACGTATTTTTTCGTATAAAACGCGCTCCGCGGCCTGCGGCGCGTCCTGGTGTATACTTGGCAACCGCAGAGTTGTGTGTTAATGGAGAACGATAGTGGCGCACGAACCGAACGCCGCGCGCGCGATCCGGCCCCTGTACATTTCGCCAACCGGGCGCGGCGGCGTGGATTTTGGCATCCAGAATATTCTGCGCGCGGTACGGCGTGCCGGCATGCCCGGCGCCGAGCTGCTGCGCCTGCGCGAGATGTATAACTTCGCGCCCTTCCTGATCCAGCGCGGGCTGCCGGCGCGCTGGCACGAGGGCTTCGACATTGTGCAGGGCCGCTCGCGCGTGGCCTTTGCGCTGCGCGCCCCCGGCCGTCCGCTCGTC
The DNA here is from genome assembly GCA_001399705.1 of Kouleothrix aurantiaca. Taxonomy (GTDB): domain Bacteria; phylum Chloroflexota; class Chloroflexia; order Chloroflexales; family Roseiflexaceae; genus Kouleothrix; species Kouleothrix aurantiaca. The sequence continues at coordinate 776 of LJCR01001651.1, read as the reverse complement.
ACCACCGTGCATCACCTGACCACCGACCCCGAGCTGCAGCCGTATTCCTCGTTGCAGCAGCGCATGTTCTACCGGCTGGTCGAAAGCCGCTACGACGGCTGGTCGATCCGCGACGCCGACGCGGTGGTGTGCGTGTCGCGCTATACGCAGCGGCACGTGGAAGCGACCTATGGCCGGCGCGACACCGTGCTGATCTACGACGGCATGGACACCGAGGTGTTTGTGCCGCCGCCCGGCATGGCCCGCCGCGACGACGGCCTGCCGCCGCGCCCCGAGCGCATTCGCCTGCTGTTCATTGGCAATCGCACGCGCCGCAAGGGCTTCGATCTGCTGCCGAAGATCATGGATCTGCTTCCCGACGACTATGTACTCTACTACAACGGCGGCTTTCAGGACACCGGCGCGCTGCCCACACACCCGCGCATGGTCAACATCGGCACGCCCGACCGCGCCGGGCTGGTGGCAGCCTACCAGAGCTGCGACATCATGCTGTTTCCCTCGCGGCTGGAAGGCTTTGGCATCGCGCCGGCCGAGGCGATGCTGTGCGGTCGCCCGGTTGTCACCACCAACATCTCCGCGCTGCCCGAGGTGGTGGATGATGGCGAGAACGGCTTTCTGTGCCCGCGCAATGATGTGGCGGCCTACGCATCAGCGGTGCGCGCGCTGGGCGAGGATGCCACGCTGCGCCGGCGCTTTGGCGAGCACGGCCGCGAGAAGATCGTGCGCTCGTTTGGCTACGACCAGCTTGGCGAAGGCTTTGCGGCGCTGTACCGCAA
>LJCR01001650.1 GCA_001399705.1 Kouleothrix aurantiaca | reverse complement strand
GTGGCGATGGTTGGCGATGGCGTGAACGACGCGCCGGCACTGGCGACGGCGGCGCTGGGCGTGGCGATGGGCGCGGCCGGCACCGATGTGGCGCTGGAAAGCGCCGATGTGCTGCTGATGGGTGACGACCTGGCGCGCCTGCCGGCCGCGCTCGGCCTGGCCCGCCGCTCGCGCGCGATCATTCGCCAGAACCTGACCTTTGCATTTGGCGTAATGGCGACGCTGATGCTGCTGGCGATTATCGGCAACATCGCGCTGCCGCTGGGCGTGGTGGGCCACGAGGGCAGCACACTGATCGTTGTGGCGAATGGCCTGCGCCTGCTGGTGCGGCGAATGTAGAATTGGCCATAGAATCAACAAAGCGCACGGTTCCGTTTTACGGGCCGTGCGCTTTGTTGTTGCCGAAAGAAACAATTAGGTCGTGCTGGCCATTGCCATATCGCGGCGCTTCTGATCGCGCTTGCGGTCGTCGGCGCTGAGGATTTTCTTGCGCAGGCGGAAGCCCTTGGGCGTCACCTCCACAAGCTCGTCGTCACCAATGTACTCAATCGCGTCGTCGAGACTGAGCACGCGCGGCGGTTCCAGGCGCAGCGCCTCGTCCGCGCCCGACGAGCGCATGTTCGTCAGGTGCTTTTTGCGGCACACATTCACCTCAAGGTCGCGGCTGCGGATGTGCTGGCCGACAACCATACCCTCGTACACATCGGTGCCGGGGGTAATGAAGAGCTGACCCCGTTCCTGCGCGCCGTACAGGCCGAAGGTCGTCGTCGTACCGCCTTCTGATGCGATCAGCGAGCCGTTGTTGCGGGTGTTCAGCTCGCCGGCCAGTGGCTCGTAGCCCATGAACAGCGAGTTCACAATGCCCTCGCCACGCGTAGCAGTCAGGAAGGTCTGGCGGAAGCCAAGCAGGCCACGCGTCGGCACGTGAAAGACCATATGGACGGTGCCATCATCGCGGTAGCTCATGTCGCGCATGATGCCGCGGCGCGCGCCCATCAGCTCGATCACGGTGCCCTGGTACTGCTCGGAAACTTCGATCTCAACCTGCTCGATCGGCTCCAGCTTTTGCCCATCGACTTCCTTGAAAATCACTTCGGGCCGCGACACCTGGAACTCGTAGCCTTCGCGCCGCATCGTTTCGATCAGGATGGTCAGGTGCAGCTCGCCGCGGCCGCTGACCGAGAAGGCGTCGTTGGTGTCGGTGTCGGCCACGCGCAGCGCAACGTCGCGTTCCAGCTCGGTATACAGCCGCTCGCGCAGCTTGCGCGACGTAACGTGCGTGCCTTCGCGGCCAGCAAACGGGCTGTTGTTGATGCTGAAGCTCATGCGCACGGTTGGCTCTTCGACGGCGATGGTGGGCAGCGCCTCGGGGAACTCGGCGTCAGCGATGGTGTCGCCAATGCCGGCCTCGGGAATGCCCGCCAGCGCGATAATGTCGCCGGCATCGGCCTGCTCAACTTCGGTGCGGTCGAGACCCTGAAACACAAACAGCTGGTTGATCTTGGCCGGCTTCATCGCGCCAGTCCGGTCGATATGCATCGCCGCCTGGCCGCGTTTGATCGAGCCGCGCAGCAGTCGCCCAATCAGGATTTTGCCTTTGTAGGCGTCGTGGATGGTGTTTG
>LJCR01000165.1 GCA_001399705.1 Kouleothrix aurantiaca | reverse complement strand
ATCGTCACGGGGTGCTCCTTCTATCTGCGGCGAGATGGGCGTATTGTATCACGCTGGGGAGGAGGCACGTTCTTTCCAAAAGAACCGAGAACCCAGAAGCGGGAAAATTGAGCCACAGAGCGCACAGAGAACACTGAGTACTGTGTTCTCTGTGCGCTTTGTGGCTCGGTTAGCTGCGCTCCTGCTACCCTTCCAGCCGCGCAAGCAGGGCCGGAAGCTCGCCCATGTGTGCCAGCTCGTAGTAGCCGGGGTGCGCCTCGGGGGCAGTGCCGGCCTCGTGCGCCCAGGTCAGGTGATGGGGGATGTAGACCGCGTGCGCGCCCAGCTCCAGCACCGGCAGGATATCCGAGCGCAGCGAGTTGCCGACCATCAGAAACTGCTCGGGCGCGATTGCGTGGCGGCGCAGCAGTGTCTCGTAGTTGGCGCGGTGCTTGTCGCTCACGATCTCGACATGGCGGAAATAGCGCGCCAGCCCCGAGCGCTCGATCTTCACCTCCTGGTCGCGCAGATCGCCCTTGGTGATCACCATCAGCTCGTAGCTGCCGGCTAGCACGTCCAGTGTTTCAGGCACCCCGTCGAGCAGCTCGACGTCGGCGGTGAGCATGGTGCGCGCCGCATCAATGAGTGTTTGAATGTCGTTCCCGCCAATGCGCCCCTCGGTCAGCTCCACCGCCGTCTCGATCATCGAGAGCGCAAAGGCTTTGATGCCATAGCCGAAATGCTGAAGATTGCGCATCTCGGTCTGGAACAGCCGCTCATCGATCCACTCCGGGCTGTGGTAGTGCGCCAGCAAGTCGCGGAAGGTCGCCTGGGCGGCAACATACAGGCGCTCGTTGTGCCAGAGCGTATCGTCGGCGTCGAACGCGATCATCGCAAAACGCGACATAGGAATTCCTCTCTTCTTCTAACGTTCGCCACTCGCGCAGTTTCGCTTCTGAGCGTGCGGAACCGCAGAACTGCAAAACTGCGGAACTGGGAAGCAAGAACCGAGAATGGCGAGCCGCGCATACAAGTGGTTTCGTCGTTCTCGGTTTTTGATTCTCTGCTATAATCGCCGCCAGCATAACAAGATCAATTCGCAAGGAGCAAGCCCCAGCCATGACCGCTGTTTCAAGAAATACCCAGCCGATGCATGCAAACGAAGTGACAATTGAGTGGCTGCAAAGCCTCGAATATCAGATCCAGCCAGCCTCGCGCCCGCCCACAATCGAGGGCGTGATTGTGAAAGATCTGCGCGCGAATGTCGACGGCCGCGGCGACGTGATTGAGCTGTGGAGCCGCCCGTGGGTTGAGGCCGAGGGCATGGTGATGCCGGCGCATGTCTACCAGAGCGCGACCGACTATGGCGTGGTGAAGTGCTGGCACCTGCACGATATTCACACCGACCAGTTCACCGTGACGCGCGGCAAGCTGCAGGTGACGCTGGTGGATATCCGCCCCGGCTCGCCAACCTTTGGGCATGTGAACCCGATCATTCTGGGCGGCCAGCGCCCGCGCCTGATCAAGATCCCGCCGATGATTATGCACGGCTGGAAGGCGCTCAGCCAGCCCGAGGTGATTGTGGTGAACCTGCAATCGCATGTCTACGACCCGGCCGACGAGTTCAAGTTCCCATGGGATTGCGTGCTCGAAGAGGTGTGGGAGCCGAAGAACGGCTAGTGTGAGTTGGGGATGGGGATGGCAGTAACGCCTTCAAACATCCTCTGTATGGTTGCGCAATAAAACTACGCACTACGCACTACAATGCCAAAATCGTAGTGCGTGGTGCGTAATTTTATTCAGACTACGCCGCAGCCGCAGCCGCGATATATGCCTCGTTCTCCGCGCGCCAGACGGCAGGGTCGCGCCAGGCCGGGTCGGGCGAGCCGCCGATGTAGGCCCACGCCTGGACGGCCCACCAGCCCAGCACAATTGCCTGGAGGCGCGCAAGGGCGGCGGCTGCTGGCACAGACATGCCGTGGCGGGCGCGGATTGCCGCCTCCCGCGCAACGAGATTGCGACAACCGGCGCGCGCCGGGTCGGCGTTGAGAATTTCGGGCTTGGCCGGCTCATACGCCCAGGGCATCAGCGTGGGGTGGTAGTCGATCAGCAGCGCAGTGCCGCCGGGCGGATGTTCACGGCAGAGCGCGTTGGCCATGTGCAGGTCGCCATGGCAGATGGTTGGCTCGCACACACTGTTCACCCATTCCCAATCATCAAGTACGCGCTCCAGCACCAGCGCGGCCGGGCCGGGCGCGTCGCGCTGCACGCCACGCTCCAGATCAGCGGCGAGATCGGCCACGCGCAATTCGCCCAGCACGCCAGCGGCCTGCGCAGCCGGTGCAAGCGTGCGCGCGACGCGCTGGAACGCAACCCCGGCTTCCAGCAGCATGTCGAACTCGCGGCCGTGCCAGCCGGGGTGCAGGCCATTTTCCACGATTTCCCACACCACCCAGCCTAGTGCCTCATTCGCCACGCGTTTGCCGGCCGCATAGACATGCGGGATCAGCGCAGGGTACTCGCGGGCGAGTGCGCGCGTCCACCACAGCTGCCCCGGCTCGACATTCAGCTTCACCAGCACCGGCTCGCCGGTAGCGCGCAGATGCGCGGCAAAGTGTAAGGCGCTGCTGCCCCACTCCTGCGGGTTCGGCTGAAGATCGGTCACAACCGCCGCGAGCGACGGTTCGGACAGCGCGCAGCGGTGCAAATAGTCGATCACTTCGGGCGTTTTGATGATGCAATGGCGCTCGTCAAGCACTTGCATGGCTGCTCCACTACGCTTCTTCAACTGCGTCGCGAATATGGTTCACGCGCGCCACGCGCCCCGAGCGCTCGACATCAACGGCGACGACATCGATGCGCCAGAGAGTGCTGTCGGGCAGGGAATGAGTTTCGAGGAAGGTGTAGGCCAGCGCGCTCAGGCGGGCCTGCTTGGCCGCGCCAACCGACGCCTCGGCGACGCCGCCGGGCTGGCCGCGCCGGGTGCGCACTTCCACAAACACCAGCGTTGCACCGTCGCGCATCACCAGATCGAGCTCGCCAAGGGCGCAGCGCCACTTGCGCGCCACCAGCGTGTAGCCCTGGCGCTGCAAGTAGCCGGCCGCCACCTGTTCGCCAAAATCACCGAGTTTAACGCGCGCATCGGGCATGGCTTCTTTCTGCCTTGGCTTATGCGAGTTTCATATGAGTTAAGCCACAGAGCCCACAGAGCCCACAGAGAGCGCAGAGTTTGAGGCTCATTTCGACCACGCGCTCATCGTCGGTGGTCGGTCGTCAGTCATCGGGCAAAACATTGAGCCACAGGAAACGCATCGACACGGAAAAATCAGTGCTCTGCGCGGCTGTGGCTCAAGCAGCGTACGCCGCGTTGCGAAAACGCGCTACGGGTAGATGCCGCGCGTCATGGTCGAGTGGGCCACGCGCTCGACGGCCAGCAGGTAGGCGGCAGTGCGCAGCGGCACATGCCACTCCTGTGCTTTGCGCAGCGCCTGCTGGAAGGCGTTAACCATCACGCGCTCTAGCTGGGCATTGACTTCGCGCTCGGTCCAGAAGAACTCCTGCAGGCCCTGCACCCACTCGAAGTAGCTCACCGTCACGCCGCCGGCGTTGGCCAGAATGTCGGGCACGACGGTGATGCCGCGATCTTCGAAAATCGCGTCGGCGTCGGGCGTGGTTGGGCCGTTGGCGCCTTCCACAATTACCTTGGCGCGGATGCGCGGCGCGTTCAGCTCGGTGAACTGGTTTTCCAGCGCGGCTGGCACGAGCACATCGCAGGGTAGCTCCAGCAGCTCGGTGTTGGTCAGCTGCTCCACGCCGGGCGCGGTGTAGCCCTCAAGCAGGTGGCGCGGGTGGCGCGCGGTGTACTCGCGCATGGCCTTGATATCAAGACCGCCACGGCGCACATAGCCGCCGGTCGCATCGCTGACCGCGATCACGCGGCAGCCCATTTCTTCCAGCAGCGCGGCTGCAACCCCGCCCACGTTGCCAAAGCCCTGCACCACCACATTGAGCTGCTCGACATTCTGATTGTTGTTGCGCGCCCACTCGCGCACCATCAGGCTCACGCCGCGCCCGGTGGCGTCGTTGCGGCCCAGCGAGCCGCCGACCTGCACGGGCTTGCCGGTGATCACGGCGTTGACCGTGTGGCCCTGGTGCATCGAGATCGTGTCCATGATCCAGGCCATGATCTGCGGGGTGGTATTCACATCGGGCGCGGGAATATCTTTGTCGGGGCCGATCAGGATGCTGATCTCGGTGGCGAAGCGGCGGGTCAGCCGCTCCAGCTCGCCCATCGAAAGGTTCGCCGGGTCGACGACGACGCCGCCTTTTGCACCGCCGTAGGGAATATTCACCAGCGCGCACTTCCATGTCATCCACATGGCCAGCGCGCGAACTTCGTCGATATCGACATTGGGGTGGTAGCGAATGCCGCCCTTGACGGGGCCGCGCCCGAGGTTGTGCTGCACGCGATAGCCGGTGAAGACTTTGGTCGAGCCGTTGTCGAATTTCACCGGGAAGTTGACGGTAAGCTCGCGCTGGGGAACGCGCAAGATCTCGCGTACATCGTCGGGCAAATCGAGCAGATCGGCCGCTTTGTCGAACTGCTGCTGCGCGATACGGAAGGGGTTTTCGCGCTCAGACGTCATTGTCGTCGCCTCCTACATGAATAGATAGTTTTGTTGTACGTAGCCTGTGCGCCCGTTTCCGTGCGGCTTCATTGCCGCCGGGAGCTTGCGCGCTACCCGAGTACAGTAGCACACATTGCGCCGCCGCGCAATGCCGTGCGAGCCTTCGCTGGTGCAGGATTGTGCAATCGGGATTGGAGGCTTGTGGGTAGGGGGTTGGGTGTGAAATACGCTTGTTCTTAGCTCTGCGGTTTTCGCTTCTCGGTTCTCTGGCTCCTGCGCTACATCCCCAGATCCTTGCGCATCAGCAGCCACACCCGCTGGCGCAAAATCCAGCCAGCCATCAGCGATCGGCGCGTGCGCCATTTGGTGAAGCCGGTGCGCTTGTACAGGTCAATTGCGCCGCGATTGCGCGCGCTGACATAAAGCGCAATGTAGCGCTTGCGGCGGATGCGCGCTTCTTCTTCGGCGCGTGCCAGCATGGCCTGGGCCACCCCGCGCCGCCGGTACTCGCTCAGCACCGCCACGTCGGTGATATAGCCCTCGGCGCGGTCGATCTGGTGGTCGAGCAGCGAAAGCGCGAAGATCGAGCGCATTGCGCGCCAGGTGCCGAGCACCTGGTGAAAGGCCATCTCGGCCGCGCCAGTGTTGTCGCCGCCCATCTCCCAGGTGCGCAGCGTGATCGTTCCAATCACCTGCTCGCCGGCCTCGGCCACGAACATGCCGCGCAGCGCGCTGGAGCCCTGTCGGCGCCACGCTTCGGCCATAGCCTCGACGCCGCGCGCCGCTCCGCTCGCGCCAAACGCGGCCCCGAATTTATCGGCAAAGGCTTCGCGGTGGAGGTTGAGTACCGGGTAGATGTCGCGCATCTGGGCGGGCCGAATGCTGAGCTGCAGCGGCTCGGCCGATTGAGGAGAGGAAACCAGCATGGATGGTGCGCTTTGTTGCCTGAGCTGCTGCGTGAACGACCAGGAACAGCAGAAACCCGGGCGCAAATATGGGCTATCGTGCATAGCGATGCCATTCTAACACCGCCGCTAAGGCGGCGCAACCGCGCCCACGGTTGACATCCCCGGCAAGAGCGGCTAGAATCCTAGGCCGGCTGGCAATCGCGTGCCAGGCAAACTTCGCAAGGAGAACAACTGCGGTGAGCCCTTCCGCAACGCCCCGCTACGACCGGATTGTGTCACTGGTTTTGCTGGTGCTGATCGGCCTCGCGGTCGTGTTTCTGATCGATATTAACCCCAACAACTTCCGCGCGCGCCTCGGCGGCGACTTGCCGCTGATTACGCTTTCGTGGGTGCTGGTG
>LJCR01001648.1 GCA_001399705.1 Kouleothrix aurantiaca | reverse complement strand
GCGAGTTGCTTGCGCTTCTCGATGCCGGTGCCCGCCGGGATGAGCTTGCCGATAACGACGTTCTCCTTCAGGCCGCGCAGGTAGTCGACCTTGCCGGTGATTGCCGCCTCGGTCAGCACGCGCGTGGTCTCCTGGAACGACGCCGCCGACAAGAAGCTCTCGGTCGTCAGCGAGGCCTTGGTGATGCCCAGCAGCACGGTCGCTGCCGTTGCCGGCTCGCCGCCCTGGCTCACCACCGCGGCGTTCAGGCGCCCAAACTCCGCCGCGTCGATCAGCTCGCCCGGCAGCAGCCCGCTGTCGCCCGGCTCCTCGATCCGCACGCGCCGCAGCATCTGGCGCACAATGATCTCGATATGCTTGTCGTTGATGTCCACGCCTTGCGGGCGGTACACCTTCTGTGCTTCGTTGACGAGGTAGCGCTGCACTGCTTCCTTGCCCTGCAGCTCCAGCAGCTCCTGCGGGTCGGCCGAACCCTCGGTGAGCGGCTGGCCAGCCGTGACGCGCGCGCCATTCTCGATGCCGACGGTCATGCGCGAGCTGTGCGGAACCACCACCTCGCGCTCTTCGCGCTCTTCCTGCACCACCACCACTTTGCCGTCGCCGAAGTGCACGCGGCCAGTCAGCCGCGACACAATCGGGTCGCCGCCCATATCAGCGCGGTTCGACTCGGCCAGCACCTGGCCTTCGCTCACATCGTTGCCCTCGGCAACCGCCGGCACGAAGTGCTCGGGCATGTCCTGCTCGTCGGTATACACATCGCTGGACACCACCCGAATCTTGCGCACGTCGTCGTCGCGCAGGATTTCGACCACGCCATCGATCTCAGCCAGGATCGACTTGCCCTTGGGCGAGCGCGCCTCGAAAATTTCCTGCACGCGCGGCAGACCCTGCGTGATGTCGTCGGCCGATGCCACACCACCGGTGTGGAACGTCCGCAGCGTCAGCTGCGTGCCCGGCTCGCCAATCGACTGCGCCGCGATGATGCCCACCGCCTCGCCAATATCGACCAGCTTGCCCGTCGCTAGGTTGCGTCCATAGCACAGCTTGCAGATGCCGTGGTCGGCCTGGCACGCCAGGCCCGAGCGCACGAACACGTCGTTGACGCCGGCTTCCTTGAACAGCACTGCCAGGTGCTCATCGACTTCCTGGTTGCGGTCGGCCAGAATCTCGCCCGTCTTCGGATGTGCCACTGGCATGGCCAGGATGCGCCCGACCACGCGATCTTCCAGCTCTTCCAGCATCTCCTTGTCGTCGGCGCGGTGCAGCCACAAACCGTCCTCAGTGCCGCAATCGTCGGTCGTGATGATCGCGTCCTGCGCCACATCAACCAGACGGCGCGTCAGGTAGCCCGCGTCTGCCGTACGCATTGCGGTGTCGGCCAGACCTTTACGGCCACCGTGCGTCGACACGAAGTATTCGAGCACGGTCAGGCCTTCGCGGAAGTTCGACTTAATCGGCAGCTCGATGATCCGGCCGGTCGGGTCGGACATCAGGCCGCGCATACCGGCCAGCTGCGAAAGCTGGTTGATGTTACCGCGCGCCGCCGAGTTGACCATCATCGCCACCGGGCCGTGCGGGTTCAGGTTATCCTTCACCGCCTCGGAGGTCTGCTTGGTCGCGCTC
>LJCR01001649.1 GCA_001399705.1 Kouleothrix aurantiaca | reverse complement strand
GCCGAGGGCGCGGAGACAGCCATCCCGATCCTGGCGTTCTGGTGCGCCGAAGGCGCGCCGCGGCTCGCTCAGCACTGGCCAGGCATGTGCTGGGAGGCGGTCGGCGGCAAGAGCGTCTTCGCGACGGCCTGGCGGCTGATCATCGACTACGACGCGCTGCCGCGGCCGGAGACGGCCCAGGAGTCCCTGTGGGGACCCGAGGTGGATCGCACGCCCGGGCACGCGCACCCGCGGCGGGGCGACTCGGAAGAACAACGTCGCCGGCGCTGAGGGGCGCCGCGCGGATCGAGGAGTTCTGCATGCCACGGACACCACAACCAACCAGCGCCGTCGACGGCTATGTGACGACCACGCTCCTGCCGCAGCTCCGCGCGCTGGGGCTGACGAGCCAGCAGCGTGCGCTGATCGCCGGCGACGTCCGGCAGCGGCTGCTGTCGCTGCTCGGCCGCTGGGACGACCCGGTCTTCCGCGAAACGGCCCTGCTGCTCGGCACGGAAGATGCCACCTTCTACCAGCCGGCCGAGGTGCCGCTGGAGATCCGCGCACTCGTCGCCGTCGGCGTGCGGAACTCAATGCTGGAAGACATCACCGCCTCGCGCCCGTCGGTACCGGCGCTGCGAGGCGTGCGCGAGCGGCTGCGCGACGCCCAGGTTCCAGCTTTCACGGGGCGCGCGGTCATGTTCTTCGCGCAGCACGCGCGCCAGCACGGCGACTGGGGTGTTCCGCCTGTGACTGGCGACGGCGATCTCTTCGGCGCGCTCGCCCAGACCTATCCGCTGGCCTGGGAGCGGCTGCGGCTGCTCGCGACGTCGCCAGCAAAAGAGCACGATCTGGCCGCGCCCGAGGAGGGCCTGTTCAGTATGCCACCGCCCCCGCGCGAGCGGCGTAACGCAATCGCGCCGATCGTACTCAGCGGCTACGACCCGGCGATCGACGAGCCCTTGCGCGCACGGCTTGATGCCATTCAAGCCGGCACGCTGGAGATGTTGTTCGCGCCGACATTTAAGTGGCTGACCCGTAACCCGGCCAAGCTGCTCTACGCGATCGAGACCATCATCGCGGCCGGCGGGACGTTCTGCACGCTCAACTACCTCATCCGCCGCGACTACTGCGCCCGGCGTGAGATGCTGGTCCGGCCGCCGCACGAGGAGGACGAGATTCTACCGGCGCTGCGGGTCTATGACGGATTGGTTCCGCGCCACCGCACGGCGATACAGCACGCCGCTTCGGTCGAAGGGGCCGCAGAGTAGAGGCATAGCGCCGCAGCAAGGAGACAATCAGGTGACCACGGCACAGAAACCACGGACGCTGACGCGGCAGGTCTCGCAGCTTGGCGAGGTGCGCTTTGACGGCGCCGTCTGGGTCGACGCCATCTACGGCAGCCCAGGCGGCCTCGGCCACGTCCTCAGCCAGAAGATCACCGTCCGGGTCGACGGCCCGGACGCCATCCCCGTGGCCTGCGCGTTAGGTGACCCGCACACCATGCTATGCCAGCTCGACCGCGCCGGCGGCCCGCCGCGCGACGCGGCTGAGCTACTGCCGCCCTCCGCGGCCCAGCGTGCGCTGGCGGTTGCCGGCACGCGCCTGTACCGGCCGGGCTGGTTCGTCCACACCCGCAACGAG
>LJCR01001647.1 GCA_001399705.1 Kouleothrix aurantiaca | reverse complement strand
GCTCGATCAGTTCGCGACGAGACAGGCCACGCGCGTGGGCGGCCAGGACGCGCTCGCGCAAATCGGTTGAATATGCTTTCATGCTGCTGATCGTACCACATGATCCATATCTTTGCACTTAGCTATAGTACAATCAGACAGCATTCTTCTTCTTCTTCAGGGATCACCCATCCTAAAAACCATTTACAATGGCCAGGTATGGCAGAATGAGATAGTGCCCGGCAACGCTTGTATCTTTCCACGAGAAAGCAAGATTGCAGGTCGTTGGACAAAGCGAATTCGGATTCTGCAAATTTGCCTTGCCTCCACTCTTGTCGCTCATGTCGCCGGAGATATTAATCGTGGCTGCCCTGATCATGTTATACTCCGATGGCGGTGCAATATTCATGAGTTGCTGATCCAGCAGATTGGTCTGGCATTAAAAACTGATCTCGAGGAAGGATGCCCACTTGGATCATTCTACGCTGAGTCGCTGGCGCAATCACTGGTATTGCATCTACTTCGTAACTACTCCTCACTAACATTGGCCTGTGACATTGCCTCTCACGACCATATCCCGTTCGAACTTCAACACGTGCTTACTTATATAGACGGTGTGCTCGATCAGCGTCTATCACTAGCGGATCTTGCAGATGTTGCCGGTCTCAGTCCTACTTACCTCATTCGCCAGTTCAAGAAAACCACTGGTCTCACACCGCATCAATATCTCATTCAACGCCGGGTAGAACGGGCTAGAGCATTGCTCATAAAGGGTAATAGCACTATCGCAGAGGTTGCCTGGGCAGTAGGTTTCACTGATCAAAGCCATCTGGATCGCCACTTCAAGCGGTTATTAGGAGTCTCGCCAAAGGATGTTAAGGATAAGAACATACAAAAACGGGATAATTCTGTACAAGACGAATGGCGCCATTAGCTGTATGCTAATAGTGGTGGCACTACCTGAGGTTCGGCAAGATTGATAACGAAGGAGGTAACTCGTATGGCAAGGCAACTGTCAGGTATCGTCGTCATCAACGGCACAGATGATGAGAACTGGCCATTTGATGATGAAAAGGTCACAAGAACGTATTCGGTGCAGTCAATTCTCGATATCGATCAACCGGCGGTTCCGTTGGAGATCCCATATGTACGGTGGGGAGGCGAGTGCCGGGTTGAAGTGGCAATCATGGCAAGGGCGGTAGGCGGAGGCGAGATTCAAATCGAAGGGAACGCGAAACTCTTCGAGGGCACTGACGAGGACACACAAGACTTGGAAGAGGAGAAAGTCGTTACTTTCCTCGTTCCGAGGAATACGCGGAAGTACGTCGAGCCTGCCAAGTACGATGTTAACCTAAGTAATGCTGGATTCGGAGGGGGGGATCATGCGGAAATCGGCTTCTCGTTTACCAACTACATCGTCGAAGAGGAATAAAATTGAACGAGGTGCCGTCGACAACCGAATTCTGTAGCGAACAAACGCAAAACCACCGTATCCAATGCGGTGGTTTTGCATTTACTTCCTAGTTGCTCATCACGATACAACACGATGCTGCCGCCGAATGGTTGAGGTAAGCGGGACCGCCAATGCTGCCGCCGAACGCGCTGCCGCTCAGTTGCGCCGCCCTGATAGATCGGGAATGCATCCG
>LJCR01001646.1 GCA_001399705.1 Kouleothrix aurantiaca | reverse complement strand
CGCGCCGGATTCCGGAACGGTGATCAGCACACTCTTGCCGCCGCTGAACGGCTGTACATAGCGCCACTGGTAGTAGTGCTGCCCAACGTTGCCCATTTCGACCTGGAACTGCGAGGGGTTAGTGGGCACATAGGTCAGCACGCGCCGCTCGAAGACCTGGAACATCACGTCGCGCTCGACCCCGCCGATACGCACGCGCGCCCAGAAGGCGTCGGTGGTGGGGTAGCCCACCGTGAACAGCCAGTCGAAGATCGGCTGGTTGCCAACCAGGCGATTGTTTTCGAACACGGTACCGCGCGCATTCAGGAAATCCCAGAAGGCGCGTGGAATGCCGAAGCTCCGCTCGATATGCGTGATCTCGGTGGCGGGCGTGTTCGCGTACTGCGGCAGATCGTTCGCGCCTTCGGGCAGAAACTCGCTGATAACGTGGTTGCCCAGTGCGCGGCCAACCGGTGTGCGGTAGATGCGGATCAGGCTGGCGTAGGTCGGGAAGGTATTGCCCGGGTCGCCGGCCAGAGGGATGTTCGCTGGAGCCAGCGGGATGAAATCGCTCAGGCCGGTTTGCACCTGGCCCTCGATCAGCTCGTTCACCAGCAGGCCGTTGGTCACAAACCAGGGCGAGCTGGCGTCGCCGTTCGGATCGTTGATCTCCATCCGGCTCTTGTCGAAGTACTGCACGGTGCGGCGGCCGCCCTGGCCTTCGGCAAAGGCTTCGCCAAGCGGCGGCGTGAACGGCGCCGGCCCCCACACCCACGAGTAGCTGGCCGCGCCGCGCTGGATGGGCACCCCAGTGCGGTCCCACAGCCGTTGAAAGGCCGGGTCGCCAATCGGTTCGGCGGCGGCTGGCGCGGCGGCCAGCAGCATCAGCAGCAGCGCCGCAACGCTTCCTATTCGTCGCAACATTGTCCCCTCCTTCGTGCGCACGCCCGCGTTGGCGCGCGCTTCGCTAAGCATACACCCATACCAGTGTTCGCAAGTCGGCATTCAGAAGTAAGAATATTCCTGGCTTTCTGAAGCCTTCGCGAACACGCAAGCGGCTCGATCCAACAGAAGTACTTCCACCCAACTGAACGTGGCGCGGGCCGCAAATTGCCCCAGCCGCGCCCGCCCGATACTACGACCTTGCACCGTAGATTCTGAATGGACAAACATAAAAAGCCGAAAAGAGCTAAATTGACCCCTTGACAACCATATTGAACCGTGATACACTCCTGCCATCAACCAATGCGGCACGAGCGCCGCAGCGCAGCAAGGAACGATGATGAATACGCGCATAGCATTCGCAGTCACATATCGCACGTACAGCCCCGATTGTCAGGAATCGATCCGGCCAGCCATCGTGTGGGATGGTGGGCGCAGCATGCATTTTCTGGCGGGTACGAAACGGTGACTCGGTTGCACAGCGGGCAGGAATGCCGCCGCGCCGGGTTGCCAGCAGGGCAGCCTGGCGCGGCGGTTTTTTTGCGGGACGTGGTGCAGCCTGGAAGCATTCCGGCGTCGGAAGCCGGAGGTCGCACGTTCAAATCGTGCCGTCCCGACCATTTTACGGGCGTAGCTCAACGGAAGAGCAGTAGTCTCCAAAACTACGTGTTGGGGGTTCGAATCCCTCCGCCCCGACCATCCTC
>LJCR01001645.1 GCA_001399705.1 Kouleothrix aurantiaca | reverse complement strand
CGATCATCCTGATCTCGCTGCTCTCGCGGGTGTGGCGCTCGACCGAGCTGCGCACCGAGCGCGTCGAGCTCGACGCCAAGGCGAATGAGATCATCGACGAACTGCAGCATGCCGACACCATCCGCATCATCGCCAACCAGCTCGACGCTGGCGACGTGGCCGAGTACCGCGACAAGGAGCGCGAGGTGCGCGCCGACACACACATCCCGCCCGCCGACCCGGTGGTGTTTCTGGAGGTGAAGGTTTGCGACGCCTCGGAGTTCGCCGATGTGCTGGAGATCGACGGCATCGAGATCGAGGGCTACCGCATTCTGCGCGCCGAAAGCTCGGCTGTGCCGAACGCGATTGCGGCATTCCTGCTGTACGTGCGCGACCGCACCGGCAAGCTGCCGCATGTCTACTTCGAGTGGGGCGAGCAAAACCCGCTGGTGCACCTGGGGCGCTTTGTGCTCTTTGGCGAGGGCGATATTGCGCCCACCACGCGCGAGATCCTGCGCCGCGCCGAAGACGACCCCGAGCGCCGGCCGGCCGTGCACGTGGGCGGCTGAGGCCAACAGGATCGTTTATACCACGAAGGGTTGGGATGCACAGTTTGCAGCCGGCAGTGACCTTTCCGCTTTACAATGAGTTTTTCGCCAGCAATGAATGGTCAATCGTTCTGCAAGCCGCTCTAGTGCCTGATTCTGGCAGCTCTGCTCTATAGAATCTTGGGGTCTTCGAGTCTTTGTGGCTATGGAAGAGGAACTATGGATAGCTACTGGGTACG
The DNA here is from genome assembly GCA_001399705.1 of Kouleothrix aurantiaca. Taxonomy (GTDB): domain Bacteria; phylum Chloroflexota; class Chloroflexia; order Chloroflexales; family Roseiflexaceae; genus Kouleothrix; species Kouleothrix aurantiaca. The sequence continues at coordinate 860 of LJCR01001645.1, read as the reverse complement.
CGTGCTGATTGCGCTGCTGCTGGGTGGGTTTCTGCTGGTGCAGGCGCGCAGCGTGGGCGGTTGGCCGCGCCGCCAGCGCGCATTTCAGCTTGCGGCAGCGGCGATGGTGGCCTTTGCGCTGCTGAATGCCAACCTGGCGCTGGGCTTCAACTCCGAGACATTTCAGCTCGTGATCGGCATCCTCGGCACCGCGCTGTTTATTGGCGCGATCGCGTCGCTGGTGCTGTCGCTGCGCGATGGCGAGGCCCGCGAGCAGCGCGCCAAGATCGAAGACGCCGCGCGCGAGTTCCGCGAGCAGCGTGCCCGCGAGCGCAATGGCAAGCGCTAGAACGCCCACTCTGATTGCCACGAAGACACGAAGGTAGGCTAAAGACAATGCCTTTCGGCTACGCATGCCGGGAACATTTACCACCAAGACACCAAGACACCAAGGGTTTCAGAATGGTATAAAATCTTGGTGCCTTCGCGCCTTGGTGGTTATTGGAAAATGCTTCGAGTCTTCGTGGCAAACTATCGATCAATTTTTGCAATGCAGCCGGCGCAACGCCCCACACGCACCCGCGCCACGCTTTCGCCCCCGCAAACGAAAGGCAGCCCGGCATGCGCACGGTGCCCGAATCGCAGCTTCGCCAGTTCTCCGCAGCCGCCCTCATTGCCATCGGCAGCGCCCCCGACATCGCCGGCGTTGTGGCCGACTCGCTGGTGGACGCGAACCTGATGGGCCACGACTCGCACGGCGTGCTGCGCCTACCCTGGTATGTGGCGCACGCCCGCAGCGGCCAGGTGCTGCCCGCCGCCCGCCCCAGCCTGGTAGCAAGCAGCGGCGCAACCGCGCAGGTCGATGGCCGGCTGGGCTGGGG
>LJCR01001642.1 GCA_001399705.1 Kouleothrix aurantiaca | reverse complement strand
CCGCCAAGGCCCCGCTGGAGGCCACCAAGCGCTTTCGCGAGGCGCTCAACTTCCTGTGCGCGTACAGCAAAGACCAGGGCTACAACCTCAAGTTTGCGCTCGAACCCAAGCCAAACGAGCCACGCGGCGACATCTACCTCGCCACGGTTGGCCACGCGCTGGCGTTCATCCAGACGCTCGACGACCCGGCGATGGTCGGCGTGAACCCCGAGGTCGCGCACGAAACCATGGCCGGGCTGAACTTCCTCCACGGCGTGGCGCAGGCGTGGGACGCCGGCAAGCTGTTCCACATCGACCTGAACGACCAGGCGCCGGGGCGCTACGATCAGGATTTCCGCTTTGGCGCGGTGAACCTGAAGAGCGCGTTTTTTCTGGTGAAGTTTCTGGAAGACGTGGGCTACACTGGCTCGCGGCACTTCGACGCGCACGCCTACCGCACCGAGGGCGTGGAAGGCGTGAAGGATTTCGCGCGCGGCTGCATGCGCACCTACCTCATCCTGAAAGAGAAGGCGCAGCAGTGGAACGCCGACAGCGAGATTCAGGCGCTTCTCGCAGACGTGCAGCAGGCCGAAGGCGGCGCGGCGGTGCCAGCTTGGGGTGGCGGCTACAGCGCGGCGGCGGCATCGGCGCTGAAGGAGCACGCCTTTGATCGCAAGGCGCTGGGAGCGCGCAACCTGGCCTACGAGCGCCTCGACCAGCTCACCGTCGATCTGCTGCTTGGCGTGCGGTAGAAAGCACCCGACGTGAGACACAAGACGCGAGACACGAGCGGAGTGATATGAATCACTGCCTCGTGTCTCGCGTCTCCTTGTCGCGCATCTTTTGCGCCTCAGCGGCGCGGCTGATTATTCGCCAAACATCTTTCGCCAGGGCGCGAGCAGCGCCTCGTCGATCGGCGTGGCGTCTTCCGCCTCAAACAGCGCGTCGATATCAGGCAGCGCGTTGATCTCGTCGGCCAGGTGAGTTAGCGCCATATCGAGCGCCAGATCATGCACTGCGTTGTTGACGTTGTTGATCAGCTCATCGATTGGTGGCAGAATCAGCTCAGCGGGGCGCTCGGCCTCGGGCCGCCAGGACAGGTCGGCGTCGGCGCTGTGCGTGTGGATGCACAGCGTGCCCTTCCAGGCGCGGGTCATCAGCCAGTTCAGCGCGGCGCTGATCGTCGCGTCTACGGTGGCGTAGGGGCCAACCCAGGGCTGCGAAATCTTCTCGTTGCTGACCGCCCAGCCCCAGCCAGTCGCGGCGCGGGGATTGGGCGAAATGGTGATGCCAACGTCGGCAAGTGCCGCAAGAACCGCGCTGTTGTTCTGGCTCATCGTTATCCTCCGCGCCTGTATTGTGTTGATTACTGCCGCACGAATGTTGCCGCTACTGTAGCAAAATTCCCCGCCCGCGCCATCAGGTTCGAGATGGACGCCCGCCCCTTCGGAAGGAGTATTTCGCTCTCAGCCCTTTGGCCGCGCAGCCCCTGCACGATGATGCGGCTGCGTGTACTCGTTTGGATGAATAAACGGCGGAAACGGGCACATTTGGGTGAACCGGCGCGCAGATTCCTGCCCGCCTGATTGCAGGAAGCCGATGCCAGTGCTACAATTCGGGCATTCCGCTCCACACGGAGGCCCAGCAG
>LJCR01001644.1 GCA_001399705.1 Kouleothrix aurantiaca | reverse complement strand
GTGGTACGCAGTCGCGTCGGGCATGCCAGCCACATCGGTGGCATTGCTGCTGGCGGTGTTTGGCCTGCCAGCGCTGGCGCTGATCGGGTTTGGCGGGCGCGGCGTGTGGCTGGCGCTGGGCGGCGCGCCCCGCTCCAAACGCAGCAACCCTACCCTAGCCCCGCAGTCGCCGTGAAAGGTGCGGCACGTAGCAGATTCGGCACTGACGCATTGCTCGCAGCCGGGCTGAGCGCAGCCGCGTTTGCGCTGTACGCCGCGACCTTGCTGCCCGGCCTTGGCAGCGGCGACACAGCCGAGTTCCAGCGTGTGCTGCCCACCCTCGACGTGGCCCACCCCACTGGCTACCCGCTGTATACCCTGCTTGGCTGGCTGTGGAGCTGGCTGCCGCTTGGCACGATGGCCTGGCGCATCTCGCTGCTGTCGGCGGCAGCGGCGGCGCTGGCAATTGGCGCGCTGTTCGGCGTGGCGCGGGCGATTGGGCAGAGCGCGCCAGTGGCGGCGGGCGCGGCGCTGGCGCTGGCGGCCACGCGCACCTTCTGGTCGCAGGCGACGATTGCCGAAGTCTATGCGCTGGCCGCGCTCATTCAGGCGCTGCTGCTGCTGGCGCTGCTGCGCTGGCGGGCCGGGCGCTGGCCGCTGTGGGTGGCGGGCCTGCTGTTTGGCCTGGGCCTGGCGCACCACCGTTCGGTTATTTTGCTACCGCCGGGCGCGCTGCTGTTTGTGGCGCTAAGCTGGCGTTTGGGCGAAAGCCGACGGCGCTTGTCGCCGCGTGTGCTTCTGAGTGTGGCGCTGGCGCTGCTTTTGCCCCTGGCGCTCTATGCCTACGTGCCGTTGCGCGCGCCGGCCTGGATGCAAAGCTGGTCGCAGGTATTCACGCATATCAGCGGCTCTGCCTTAACTGCCACCTGGCTGAACCCGGCCCGCCTGCGCGATGAAGGCGCGCGCCGCGTAATTGATCTCGCACGGCAGTTCCTCTGGCCGCAGTTTCTGCCGGCTGGCGTGGCGCTTGCACTCCTTGGCGGCATTCGCCTGCTGCGCCGCGACCGGGCTGCTGCTGCGCTGCTGCTGGTGAGCTACGCGCTGGTTTGTGCCTTCTGCGCAGCCTACTATGTGGATGATATTGAGGTCTTTTTCATCCCTGCGCACCAGATCGCGGCGCTGCTGCTGGGCGAAGGGGCACTGCTGCTGCTCGCGGGCGTGGCGTTAGGTGCGCACAAGCTCGGCCGATCTGGCCAGCCAATCAGGCGAGCGCTTCCCTATGCCCTGCTGATCCTGCCTGCCGTGCTGCTGTGGCACAATCTCCCGGCTATTCGCGCCCTCAACACCACCAGCGACGAGCAGATTGCGCGCGAAATTATGGCCCAGCCGCTGCCGCATGGCGCACTGATCATTGGCGATTGGTATGCGACCGAGGGGCCACACTATCTTCAGGTGATCGAGCAGCAGCGCCCCGATTTACAGTTGGGCTCGGGCATTGGGCGCGATGATGTGCTACAGGCGCTCGACAGCGGGCGCGCGGTGTATCTGACCGCGCCAGATCTTAGTCTGGGCCTGGCACACTCGCCGGAAGGGCGGCTCTGGCGGCTCAGCCGTGCGCCGCTGGTGGCCAGCACCAGCACGCAGTACC
>LJCR01001643.1 GCA_001399705.1 Kouleothrix aurantiaca | reverse complement strand
GTACCATACCGCGATCGTCATCAGAGCGGCCGAGCTGGAGGTGAGCCGCACCCATTTCGTGGCGGCGTGCTCCGAGAGCGTCGGCTAGCCGATGGGCGTGATGACCCACGCCGAGGCCGAGCGGGCGGCGCAGGGATACCGCGAGGCGGTCGAGGCGCTGGGCTACGGCCTCGCCGACGCGCGGCCTGCTCGACGAGATCGACCTGTTCCACCTCCCGCAGCGTGTGATTGGCTACGGGATGGCGCTCTACGCCGCACCCGTCGATGCGGTGGTGATCTGTGAGTGAGATCACCTGGACCGCGACCAGGAATGTGCAGCCGGGCGATGCGGAGGTCTTCGCCCGGCTCGTCGAGGCCACGGCCGTGGACGACACGCACATCCTGGGCGGCTGCCGCGGCGGCGATGCGCTGCTGGCGCGGCTGCTCTCCGCACGCGGCGCGATGGTGCATGTGGTGCTCCCAGCCGACCGCAGCCAGATCGACCCGGAGTGGCAGCTGTTCTGCTCCAGCTTCGAGGAGATGCCAGGGGGCACCACCTGCGACCGTAAGAGAGAACACAAAAGCCGGGGGCGCACACCCCGGCTTTTGCTTTCCTCTATTCGAGGGACCAGTGAACACTTGTATTTTAGCACACCAATGCAAGATATGCGAGTTTCGCATCTCCGACACGCCATCGTAAAGCAATCTCGCGTCCAATACGGCGTTCTAATGCGGCGTTGCGGTCGTGAACGGGAGCAAACCCAATGACCAGGGCACAGAAACCCGCATCACCGGTGCGGCTAACGCCGACGGTGCTGGTCACCCAGGTGTGGGCTGGAAACCAAGACTGGAACGTAACAAGAGGCACCGTGAACACCATTTTCCCCCTGCGCTACGAGGATCGCCTGCGCGCAATCGGTCTGCTGGCAACAGCGCCCGAGCTGGCGGCCTCGTTCGAGCGCTTCGACGGCCCGCTCGCCACGAGCGCGACCACGCTCGACCCGGCGGTCAAGCAAATGGAAGCGGCCGCACTCACGATCAGCCGTGAAATCGGCTGCACGCCCGACCTGGCGCTGCTCATGCTGATCTACTGCATCGTGCAGCGCTGGCAGCCCCATCCCGAGCACGCCAACGTCGGCCAGGACTACGCACCGCCCCCGCCCAAGACCTTGACGCGCCGCGTTGAGGTCTACCGGCTGTGGCCGAACAGCGGCGGCGATACCGGCAGCTGGGATACGGCGTTTGTCGAGATCCCCATCAACACGCCGGAGTCGCTCATCCCCGACGTGGCGGCCAAGGCGCATCACGCCTACCTGACGCGGATGGGCCAGGATGTCGCCAGCGTCGGCTTCTACCACCTGCCGCCGCTCGACGACGAGATCGCCATCACCATCAACGTGGATGCGTTCGTATCGTTCGCCTGGATGTACAGCGACCTCGATCGCGCCGAAGTGCTGAGCGGCGCGCGGCTGCACGTCGAGTACCTCCAGCGCACGCTGGCCGCGCAACAGTCGGCGGAGGGGCCGCTGCCGCCGCTTGAGATCGCGGTGGCGATGGAGATGGAGCGCCTGGCCGACGAGTGGACGGGTATGGCGCGCCTCGATAAGCTCCGCTCGCTCGGCGCCTACATCGCCAATCTGGCGGTGAA
>LJCR01001641.1 GCA_001399705.1 Kouleothrix aurantiaca | reverse complement strand
AACCAGCACGTTCACTGTGCTCGCGCTGATGCCGATCTCGGGGTTTTCGCGCACGGAATACTGCGCCGGCGCGTCGGCCACCAGCCCGACGTTGAGTGTACTGGTCAGCGCGATCGGCGCTTCGATGCGGCCCAGCTCGCGCACCTGCTCGAAGCCGAAGGGCTTGCCGTAGCCGTTGATCGTGTGCACCGCCGCGACGACCTGGTTGCGAAACAGGTTGCCCGCGTGCGGCAGCACCACCGTCACGCCGGTGCGCACCGGGCCGTGGCCGGGCCGCAATGGCCCCGCGCCCGCGACAAGCGTGCCGTGGCCCACGCGCACGCCCGGTACGTCGGTGATGGCGTTGTGCGGGCCGGCGGGCAGGCCATCCTCGGCGATCCACCCAAGCTCACGGGCGCGCGGCATGTATGATTCCTTGCTGCTAAAACTCCCACCACTGCTCGGTGGTGCCGCTGGCCAGCGCGGGCTGGCGCTCGGGCGCGAGCAGGAAACGCAGCGCGCCGGGCAGGCGCCGCGCCCAGGCGGCCTCGTTGTGCGCCGCCTCCTCTTCCTCGTCGTAGCGCAGCTGCGTGCCGGGCAAGTAGCCCTTGGCCGCCAGAATCTCGGTCAGGCGGCGGGCCGATTGCAGGTAGCGGCTGGTGTATTTGTGCGGCGGGCGCTGCGCCAGGCGCGGCTCGCCGGCCTCGTGCGTGCCGATGTCGAGGTAGATGCGGCCGGGCTTGTAGGGCGCGGCCTGAATATAGGACGTGATCGCTTCTTGCGCGAACCAGAGCGACGGGCTCATCACGCCCGCGAAGCCGAACACGTCGGGCCGCGCGAAAAAGGCGTACAGGCTGATCAGCCCGCCCATGGAAGATCCCAGCACGCCGGTGTGCTCGCGCGCGGGCAGGGTGCGGAAATCGGCGTCGATCAGCGGCTTGACGGTGTTCGCCATAAAGGCCACGTACCAGTCGCCGCGCCCGCCGCGCCGCAATCGCGCGTCCTTGAAAGGGCTGTACTCATCGACCCGGCGCGTGCCCATGTTCGGGATGCCGACGACGATTGCCTCCAGCCCCTCGCCACTGAGCGCCAGCATAGTCTCGTCGACCTGCCACTCGCCCGCGTAGCTCAGCGTCTGGTCGAACAGGTTCTGCCCGTCCTGCATATAGATGACGGGGTAGCGCCGCTCGGGCTCGGCGGCGTAGGAGGGCGGCAGGTGCACAAACAGCCTGCGCCGGTTATGAAGCTGCGGGCTGTACACCGCGTCGGCGGCGCGCAGGTCGCCAACGACTGTGTGTTGCACGCGATAGTCGGTGTAGGTATACCAGTGCGTATTCATGAACGTTGTGTTGTCACCATTTCAAAAATGAACCGCACCAACTATACCACGTTCCTGCCGTGCGAAAGCTGACAAGCGCGTAACAGACGGTTGAAACACGACGACACTCCGAGCATACGCCCGGAGCGTCGCGTGTTGTTATTGATGACGGCCGACGACTGACAACTGACCACGCATGAGCTGGTGCTTGTTCGCTCGCACCCTTCGATACCTGTGTCGCCTCTAACACGAAAATAGAACCGAGAACTAAGAACCAAGAACCGTTCGCGTTCTATTTTCATCCATCAGGGTGCGGCGCAGCCGCATGGAT
>LJCR01001640.1 GCA_001399705.1 Kouleothrix aurantiaca | reverse complement strand
GCCGCGCCCGCCCTGGTCGAAACGCGCCTGAACACGCTGATTGATCAGCTGCCGGGCTTTGCCGGGCGCTATCGCATTGCGCCGGGCAGTGTGCGCCTGCCCTGGGGCCGCACCTTCGAGGTCGATTTTGCACTTGCGGAGCAATAAACAAGCGAGGATGGCGGTGCCACCCTCGCTCTTCGTGATCGCTCTGCGCTCGTCTCTCCCTAATCCAGATTGAGCGCCCACGCATTCAGCGGCGGGAACATCGCTTCAAGCGCGAGCCTGGTGGTGCCGTCGGCGCGCACATCCGGGAAGGTGTGGCGCAGCTCGCTCAGGCTGCGGTGGCCGAACAGCAATTGCAGGAACACCAGCGGCGGGAAGCCGGCGGTTGGCTTGGGGCCGTAGTGAACCGCGCGCACATTCCACGGCTCGGCGGCTTGCAGCTTCCCGCTCTCGAACACCATGCGCAGCCCGCCCCGATAGAAGTCGAGCCGTAATTCCTCGCTCAGCCCAGCCACCGGCGAGGCCGCCAGCCGCGCCTCTAGCACCGGCGCGAGGTGCATAACGAGCGCCGGCAGGTCGCGTACGCGCACGTACCACGCATACGGGTCGCCATGCAGCGGGGCCAGATCGCCCAGCGCGTCGTACACCGCGTGCTTGCGCCCCAGCCCAAACAGCAGCCGATCGAAGGGCGGCGTTTTAGTTCCGGGCGTGTGAAGCCGCGCGCCTTGCGCAGCCAGCGCGCGCAGCACGCTTGGCAGCACACCTGGCAGTGGCACGCCCGGCGCGACATGCAGCGCCACAATCGCCACGTCGTGGTTCCAGCGGTGGCGGCGCGAGAACAGATAGCCCAGCGGCGCGGCTGGCTCGTTCGCACGCACAATCAGCTGTGTGTCCCAGCCCTCGCCGGATGCAAAGCTCTGGCCTTCTATCACCCAGCGCAGGTACTCGGCGCTCATTGGCGTCGAAATCGCGCGCGTGGCGCGATCCTGGTCGTAGAGCGCCAGCACCTGCGGGATCTCGGCAACGGTGGCCGGGCGCAGCACGAAAGGCTCAGTTGCGCCTTCGGCCAGCGGCGGGATGGCGCTATTGAACACGACGCGCCAGCCGCCCAGGTCGAGCGCGTATTCGTAGCCGAATTGCCGGTAGTAGTAGGGAATGCCGGTGATGCCCTGCGCCATGTGGCCCTCGGCGTCGCTGCGCGCGTGGATGAGATCGAACACGGCGCGCACCAGCCCGCGCTCGCGGTAGCCGGGCATGCTGGCGACGATCTCGGGCCGGCCGACCGGGAAGGCGATGCCGGCGTATTCCCAGCTTTGGCGCAACAGGCAGGTTGCGGCCACCACCGCCCCTGCGTTTGTATCTTCAACCAGCGCAAAGTCGTTCGCGACGATATGCGGGTGCCGCCCGCTCATCAGGTCGTGGGTCCACGCGGCCAGCGGCGCGTTCGGCGGGTCGTCCTTGTCGCGGAAAACCTCGCTGTACAGGGCTGCAATGCCCTCGACGTCGCCGGGGGAAGCCCAGCGCAGCACGAGGCCGTCGCCCATATCGCGGCGGTAGTTTGGGTCGTGGAGCGGAAGTTGTGGCATGATGTGCTCCTTTCCTATTTTTCGACCACGGACGACTGACGACCGACCACCTTTGCG
>LJCR01000164.1 GCA_001399705.1 Kouleothrix aurantiaca | reverse complement strand
GGCAGCGCGCTGTTTGGCGTGAGCATCACCGCCGTGTAGTGCGTCAGCGTCTGCGGCAGCAGGCCATACACATAGAATGGGTAGCCGGCGTTGCGCGGGTTGAGCGGGTTGCGCCGCGAGTCGATATACTCGCCCAGGCTCGCTGGCGACTTCAGGTGGTCGGCCACCAGCGACATAAAGCGCTCGTCGGGGTGCTGGCCGGTGCTTCCATCCCAGCCCAACAGGTTCAGCGCATTGAACTACGCCCCCAGCAGCATAATCGCTGCCAGCAGCGCCCAGTGGTGCCAGGAAGCAGCCGCAAACTTTGGGCGTTGTTGCGGGCGTGGCTCAATGCTCTCGTCGGGGGCGAACGTGCTATTCATAAATATATGTGGCTCGCGGGCAGCTATCGGCACGGGAAACGATAGCGTATTATAGACATGAATGCGGCGTGCGTCCAATAAGAAACGCTTGCCGGCTCTTGCGCGCCCGTGCTACAATAGCGCGGAAATGCTTCCCACGCCATACACACAGATATAGCCAGGCAATGACATCACCAAACAGCCCTGACACGATCACGATCGATGGCCCGGCCGGCGCAGGAAAAAGCACGCTTGGCGCGCTTCTGGCGCAGCGGCTCGGCTACCTGTATTTCGATACCGGCATTATGTACCGCGCCCTCACGTGGGCCGCGCTGCGCCGCCAGCTCGATCTGAGCGATGCCGATGCGCTCGCCGGGCTGGCCCAGGATCTCGCGATTGATATCGCGCCGCCGACGCAGGACGATGGGCGGCAGTTTACCGTGCTTATCGATAATACCGACGCAACATGGGAACTGCGCAGCGCCAGTGTTGAGAAAAGTGTGTCGCAGGTGGCCAGGCACCCGGCCGTGCGCACGATTATGCGGGCGCGCCAGCGCGCGATTGGCATGCGCGGCCAGGTCGTCATGGTTGGGCGCGACATCGGCACAATTGTATTGCCCGAGGCGCGGCTGAAGGTCTATCTCGAAGCGTCGCTCCACGCGCGGGCCGCCCGGCGTGCAGCCGAACTGCAGGCGCGTGGCCTTGCCGCCGACACAGGCGCGATCGAGGCCGACGTTGCGCGCCGCGACGCGCTCGATCAGCACGTCATGGGCCGCTCGCCCGACGCGCTGGTGCTGAACAACGACGACCTCTCGCCCGAGGCCGAGGTTGATGCGATCGTTGCGCAGCTGCGGGCGCAAGGCTGACATGCCCGCGCGCCGGCGCTTCAGCTACGCGTGCGTGCGGGCGCTCATCCGCCTGATCATGGCGCTGCTGACGCGCACGAGCGTGCGTGGCGCGGCGAACCTGCCGCCGAGCGGCGCGGGCATTGTGGTGAGCAACCACATCGACGCGATCGACCCAGGCATTCTGGTGGGCGCGCTGCCCCGCCCGGTCGCGCTGATGTCGAAGGTGGAAAACCGCCGCGGTGTGCTTGGCCTGTTTATGCCACTGGTTGGCGCGTTCACCGTGCGGCGTGGCGCGGCCGACCGGCAGGCCATGCAGCAGGCCGCCGAGGTGCTGGCGCGTGGCGAGCTATTATGTATGTTCCCGGAAGGCACGCGCAGCCGCGATGGCCGGCTTGGGCCGGCGCACGGCGGGGCGGCGCTGCTGGCGCTCAAAAGCGGCGCGCCAGTTATTCCGGTGGCGCTCACCGGCACGTCGCGCGTGTTTCGTCGGCGCTTTCCCTGGCTCGGCTTTCCGCGTGTGACGGTGACGGTTGGGCAGCCATTTCGCCCGTCTGCCGTGGGCGGCGCGCACCGCGATGAGCGTGCGCAGGCAACACGCGAAATCATGCAGAAAATCGCATATTTGCTGCCGCCCGAATTGCGCGGCGCATATCTGCCGGAACCAGACCGCGCCGGCGCAACCAGCGAGGCTCAGGCGTAGTTCTATACAGTAGAATGCAGCACCACGTACCTGCTTGACCGAGGAGGCCTTCATGTTCAGGTTCATGACACCCCGGGTCGATCTGGAGGATGAGGAAGGCGAACAAATCCTGCACTACGCGCGGCGCCACTGGCTGCTGCTGCTCCAGCGCGTCACTGTGCCGCTGGTGATCATGATCCTGACCCTTGGTGTTGGCCTCTACCGCGCCGCCGGCGGCCTGTTTTTTCCTGGCAATGTCGGCGTGCCCAACCGCCTCTTCGACATCTCGAATATCATCTTTTTCGGGCTGCTGACCGTCCTGCTGGTGCTCTGGCTGCGCAGCAACCGCGACGCCAAGAAAAAGAAAAAAGCCTGGTTTGGCGTAACCGCCGATGCGCTGCTGGTTCTGGGCATGGCGCTGCTGATTGTGATGATCTACTTCCGCTACCAGGGCGGGCGCGTCTTTTATATCGACCCTGCCTATGCGCGTGGCGCCGATATCATCAATATCGTCTTGTTCCTGATCGCGCTGACCGCGTTTGGCTCGATGGCCTATAGCTTTATCGACTGGGCGAACGACTTCCTGATCCTCACCACCACCCGCGTCATCTACGACGATACGCAACTGCTGGTGCGGCATGTCAAGCAAGAGATTTTAATCGATAACATCCAGCAGATCGATCTCAAGGCGCAAAGCTATTTCGCGCACTTTTTGGGCAACCTGAACTTGTGGCGGCAAAGCCTGCTGTATAACATCGGGCTGCGCAAAGACCCGCCGCCGGCCAAATCGTCGGTCGCCTATGGCAACCTGTCGGTCAGCTCGCTTGGCCTGAGCAAAATCCAGTTCACCTGGTGCGCCGACCCATCGACCATGCAGCAACGCATCAATGGCGAAGTCAGCAAGCTGCGCAAGCAGCAGGATCTTGACGCCGTGCGCCAGCTGATCGACGACCAGGTGTATGGCAACAAGCCGCCGAAGAAGAACCCGCCGCCCATCCATGTTGAAGAGCATCATGGCATGTTCCCCTGGCTGTTCGCCACCAACCCCGAAATCGACTATAAAAAAGAAGAAATTACCTGGCGGCCGTTCTGGATCTTCCTGCTGCTGGCGATGTCGCGCCCGTTGGCTGTGCTGATCGTCAGCACAATCATTCTTGTTATTGTTGTGCGGCTCCAGCTGCTCACCAGCGGCATTGCGTTTCTGATCTGGCTGCCGATCGCGATTGGCAGCATCGCCCGGATTGTGTGGATCCGCGAAGAGCACGAAAACGACAAGTATATCCTCAACCGTGAAAAAGTCATCGATATCGACAAGCGCCCGTTTGGCCCGGAAAGCCAGCGTAACGCCCAGCTCGACAAGCTGCAGGATGTGCGTTTCGACCAGGGCTATATCGAAAGCTGGCTGGGCTTTGGCGATGTGATTATCGAAACTGGCGGCAGCGGCGGCAAGCTCACCTTCCGCCACGTGCCCGACCCGGAAAACGTTGCTCGCACAATTACCGATTACATGACCGATTTCAAGAAGCGCGAGCGCGAGCGCGCCCAGCAGGCCACCGTGGCAATGTTCAAACACTATCACGACATGCAGATCGTGCACGACGAGCTCGTCGATAAGAACAAGCTCGACGCAACCGTTTCTGCAAAAGTGGTCGAGTACGCCGACAAAGAAATTCCCGCCAGGGTCGAGCGCGAAGTGGCCAGCCATGTGTCTGCGCATGTGCGCCGCCAGGTGAATCTTGCGCTTCGCCGCAGCGCGGCGCGCAACCGCATTCTTCGCCGCCGCTCCGAATCATAAGGCTACACCCATGCTCCGCTCTGCCCGGCGCTACGCGCCACTGCTGGTTTTGATCGCGATGTTTCTGGCGCAGCTGGGCTTTGCGGGGCACGCACACGCCCAGGCCGCGATTACCATGCGCGCGCGCGTGGGCTACGATGGGGCATACCGCCTGGCCGAGTGGTTTCCGGTGGTGGTCGATATCGCAAATGATGGGCCAGATGTACGCGCCACGCTCGAATGGCGCCTGCCCGGCCGGCTCGACGAACAGGTCTTCCAGCGCCTGGTCGATCTGCCGCGCGGCTCGCGCAAGCGCGTGAGCCTCAATGTCTATACCCCCGGTTTTGTGCGCAACGGCCAGCTGCGCCTGCTCGACGGCTCGACCGAGCTGCTGACGCAGGATGTCAAGCTCGACGCGATCGACGAGAGCGTGTTTCTGATCGGCGTGGCCAGCAGCGATCCGGCGCTGCTCAACAGCCTGTCGAGCGTTCAGATCGGCAATTTCACCTCGGCGCATATCAGCCACCTCGCCCCCGCCGATATTCCCGATTCGGTTGCGAGCATGCGCGGCCTGGATGCGATTTTTCTGCATAATATCGACACCGCCGCCTTGCTTCCCAGCCAGCGGGAAGCGCTGGCGCTATGGACGAGCCTGGGCGGGCAGCTTGTGGTGAGCGGCGGGCCGGGCGGCCAGGCCACCGCCGCTGGTTTGGGCGACCTGCTGCCGGTGCGCACGGTGGGCGATCTGGCGCAAGGCAGCCTCGCGCCGCTGGCGGCGCTGGCGGAAAACGCCGGCGCGACCCTGCCGGCCAGCACCACGCTCAGCCGCGCTGAGCCGCAGCCCGGCGCCGAACAGTTGCCGCCCGGCAGCGGGCTGCTGTTTCGCCAGCCATATGGCGCTGGCTTTGCCACCTTCACCTCTTTCGATATTGCTGCTCTACGTGCCTGGGAAGGTGAAGGCGCGCTGTGGAGCAACGTGCTGCGCCAGCTTGCGCCTGCTACACCCGGCACCGGCGCGCACCTGAGCCAGTTCAGCCTGCTGGATCGCGGTGTGCTCAAATTGCCGTCGCTCAGTTTGCCCTCGCCCTGGGCGCTGCTGCTGTTCATTCTGGCGTATGTGCTGGTGCTTGGCCCGCTCAACTATATTGTGCTGCGCCGCATGGGGCGGCTCGAGCTGGCCTGGATCACTGTGCCAGTGGTTGTGCTGGTGTTCACGGCCGGGCTGTATGTGGTGGGCACGTTGCTGCGCGGCGGTAACGCGCAGTACAACCAGCTTGCAATTGTGGAAAGCAGCGAGGGGCAGGCGCGCGGCCACGCCACTTCGTTTATCGGCTTTTTCTCGCCGCGCCGCGAGAACTATACGCTGGCCTTTCCTGCTACCACGCAGGTCAGCAGCGGCCCTAACCAGCAGTTCCTCAACGCTCAGTTCGAGCCGGTCGTCGTCGACGAGGCCGGGGCACCTTCGGTGCAGCTGCTGGCCGACATTTCCTCGGTTACGACCTTTGTTGCCGAGTCGCTGGTTGACCTGCCGGTGCAGGTGCAAAGCAGCCTGACCGCCGGGGCAAACGGCCTGAGCGGCGAGCTGCGCAACACCGGCCAGGTAGCGCTCGACGACGCGGTGATTGTGCGTGGCGATACATTCGCGCGGCTTGGCACACTGGCGCCAGGCGCGGCCGCGCAGATTGCCAATGGCTCGCTGGAGCCCAATTTTCCCAATGGGCTTGGCCTGTCGCAAAGCGGCGTGTTCGACCGCCAGTCGATGATCAACCTGCTGTTCGACCGCGATATGCTGCAGTTCGGCAACCCCAACACGCCCGCCAGCGGCCCTGATACCAACAGCGTCTACTTGCTGGGCTGGGTGAGCCAGCCGGTGCTGCCGGCGAATGTGGACGGCCAGGCCAGCGAGCAAAACAGCCTGACGCTGTATGTCGTGCGGCTGAACAGCTAAGGCCGCCAGCCGCGCCGCGATCGGTTGAACCATGAGCGATCTCGTTTCGGCCGTGCGCGCCGCCCTCGCCGCACATCACATGCTTGCTGGCCCCGCGCCGGTTGTCGTGGCGGTGTCGGGCGGCCCCGATTCTCTCGCGCTGCTCCACATTCTGCACCAGCTCGCGCCCGAGCTTGGCGTGGGGCTGCATGTCGCGCATCTCGATCACCAGATCCGTGGCGCGGAGTCGGCTGCCGAGGCCCAGTTCGTCGCGCGGCTGGCGCAGGAGTGGGGCATCCCTGCCACGCTTGCCGCCCGCGATGTGCCTGCCCGGGCTGCTGCGGCGCGCACCAACCTC
>LJCR01001639.1 GCA_001399705.1 Kouleothrix aurantiaca | reverse complement strand
CTCCGATACCTTTGTGCTGCCTCTCCCGCCCGGACACCGCTTCCCAATGCAGAAATACGCCCTGCTGCGCGAGCGCGTGGCTTCTTCTGGCATTGTTGCGCCCGCCGCTCTCGCGATTCCTGAGCCCGCCAGCGATGCCGACCTGGGCCGCGCGCACAACGCCCACTACCTTGCACGCGTTCAGGCCGGCGCGCTCACTGCGCAGGAGGTGCGGCGCATTGGCTTCCCCTGGTCGCCTGGCATGGTCGAGCGCTCGCGCCGCTCGTCGGGGGCAACCATGGCGGCCTGCCGCGCCGCGCTGCGCGATGGCTTTGCGGCCAACCTGGCCGGCGGCACGCACCACGCCTACGCCGACCACGGCGAGGGCTACTGCGTGTTTAACGATAGCGCGGTGGCGGCGCGGGCGATGCAGGCCGAAGGGCGCGTGCGCCGGGTGGTGATCATCGACTGCGATGTGCACCAGGGCAACGGCACCGCCGCAATCTTAGCCGGCGACCCAACTATTTACACCTTTTCGATTCACGGCGCGAAGAATTTCCCGTTTCACAAGGAAACGAGCGATCTCGACCTTGCGCTGGAGGATGGCGCGGGCGATACGGAATACCTGGCCGCGCTCGATGCCGGCTTGTGCCAGGCACTCGAAGAGTCGCAGGCCGAGCTGGCGATCTACCTGGCCGGCTCGGACCCGTTTGAGGACGATAAGCTGGGGCGGCTGAAGGTCAGCAAGGCCGGGCTGGCGGCGCGCGACCGCATGGTGCTGGAGTATTGCCGCGGCGCAGGCCTGCCGGTGGCGATTACCATGGCCGGCGGCTACGCGCGCAATGTCGCCGACACGGTCGACATTCACTTCGAAACGGTACGGCAGGCGTGCGCCCTCAGCGCGGGGTAGCGGAGAACAGATAAGGAAAGCCACAGAGCGCACAGAGAGCACTGAGTTAGTATTGCTCGGTGATCTCCGTGTTCTCTATGGCTCATACCAAGTTCGGGTAAAGACTTGCATTTTGTCATTCTGAACGGAGCGCCAGCGAAGTGAAGAATTTCCTATTCACAAAAACGAGAGGGAGCGCAGCTGCGCTCAGCATGACAAATGAGAAGTGATCATCCGTATTTGGTATCAATCGTTTGGAGCTTGAGTTTACCCGCAGATTACGCAGATACAGGCGACTGCCGATTGCCTACCGCGATTGCGCAGATGAGTAGGGCACAGCACACTGCCGCGTGCCAACTGCCGACTGCCTCCTGCTCACTGTCTTCTATCGCGCATCCGGCTCGTCGGCGATCACGCGCAGCTCAACGGTGGTGCGGTCGAGCTGGTCGAAAAATGCCTCGACGATGCGATCGATCGTGGTGCTGCCGGGCAGGTTGTGCTCGTCGGCAACGTGAATGGCGATCGTCACGCGCTCGGCCGGGCTGTCACTGGTTGCTTCGCTAAAGTCGTGCGCTGGCATCGAATACTCTCCTCTGGCGGCGCCGCGCCGCCGTGCGTCTTCACAATTGCTCCCCGGTGAGACGCTCGCCCGCCAGCGTTTGTTCCTCATATTCGTAAAGCTTTACAAGTCTTACAACTACGTTGCGTCGTTCGGGCGGCGCAGGCGCAGCATGTGGTTGCCGCCGCGCTGAAACTCGTAC
>LJCR01001638.1 GCA_001399705.1 Kouleothrix aurantiaca | reverse complement strand
CGGTTGGCCTAGCCAAATCGCCCGGTGACATATTCCTCGGTGCGTTTATCGTGGGGCGACACAAAGAGCTGGTTGCCAAGGCCATACTCGACGCACACGCCATTCAGGAAAAATGCCGCTGCATCGCCAACGCGCGCAGCCTGTTGGATGCTGTGGGGCACAATGACAACGGTGTAGCGCTCTTTCAAATCGATCAGCATGTCTTCGATTTTGGCAGTTGAGATCGGATCGAGCGCGGCGGTGGGCGCGTCGAGCAGCAAAATTTCGGGCTCGAGCGCGAGCGCCCGTGCAATGCTCAGGCGCTGCTGCTGCCCGCCCGAAAGGTTAAGCCCCGAGCTATCAAGCCGGTCTTTTACCTCGTCCCAGAGCGTCGATGCGCGGAGCGCGCGCTCAACTGCCGCGTCGAGCGTGCGGCGGTCGCGCTGGCCAGCCAGGCGCAAGCCGTAGCTTACATTGTCGTAGATCGACATGGGCAGGGCAACTGGCTGCGCAAATACCATCGCGGCGCGGCGGCGCAGATCGGCCAGGTTGGCGCCGGGCGCGAAAATACTCTTGCCATCCATGCGAACATCGCCAGTGTGGCGCTCGTTTGCTTCAAGCTCGGCCATGCGGTTGATCGAGCGCAGGAAGCCGCTTTTCCCGCTGCCAGCCGGCCCAAACACCGCGAGCACAGCATTGCGCGCAATTGGCAGCGTGATATCGTTGAGCACAACATCACTGCCATAGGCCAGGGTATAATGATCAAATTCGATTTTAATATCCATAGTGTTAGCGCCGTACCTGTTTGCGAACCAGCCGAGTGATCAGCGAGCTAGCCACGACATTAATAATCAGAACAGTCAGAATCAGGACGGTTCCGGTTGCGTAGGCCTTTTCGAGCGAAATGCCCTCGACGGCCAGAATGTAGAAATGCACTGCCATAGTTCGTACTGGCGAAAAGGCCGATTTCGGCAAGTTGAGCGCTGTGCCGGCCGTGAAAATAACTGCCGCTGTTTCACTGACTGCGCGGCCAAACGCCAGAATGATACCTGTGATAATGCCGGGCAGCGCGCTCGGCAGCACAGCGGTGGTAACCATTTGCCAGCGGGTTGCGCCCAGGCTGTAGCTGACATTGCGGTAGCTTTGCGGCACTGTCCGAATAGCTTCTTCGGTGGTGCGGATGATGGTAGGCAGCACCATCAGCGCAAGCGTCAGGCCGCCGGCGAGGATCGACCAGCCCATTTGCAGGTAGGTAACAAAGAAAATAAAGCCAAACAGGCCGAAGATGATCGACGGCACGCCGGCCAGCGACTCGGTGCCAAAACGAATGGCGCGGGTAAGCAGCGTTTCGTGGGTGTACTCCGTCAGGTAGATTGCGCTGCCAATGCCAAGTGGCGTCGCGATCAGCAGAGCCACAAGCCCCAGCACAATCGTGCCGACGATGGTGGGGAAAATACCACCGTCGCGCCCCAGGTTTTCGGGCGAGCCAGTAAGAAAGCCCAGGCTTAGGGAAGGCAGGCCGCGTACGACTATCAGGCCGACAACCAGGGCGAGCACGGCCAGCGTAAGAATGGCGGCGATCCAGATCGAGGCAAAGGCAATCCGTTGGGTGCGGGCAGGATTCATGCGCTTCTCCGGCCGGCGCTGGGG
>LJCR01001637.1 GCA_001399705.1 Kouleothrix aurantiaca | reverse complement strand
TCGCAGGTGGTGTTTATTGCCACAGCGAACCAGCTCGATCCGATCCCTGGCCCGCTGCGCGACCGCATGGAAGTGATCGAGATTGGTGGCTACACCGAGGACGAGAAGCTGGGCATTGCGCAGGGCTTCCTGGTTCGCAAGCAGCGCGAGTTCCACGGCCTGACGACCGAGCAGCTAACGATCACCGACGCGGCGCTGCTCAAACTCATTCGCGAGTATACCCGCGAGGCGGGCGTGCGCAACCTTGAGCGCGAGCTGGCAAGCCTGTGCCGCAAAGTGGCGCGCAAAGTCGCGGCTGCCGGCGACAATGGCGAAACGCCAACCAACTATGTGGTCGATGAAGCCGATATTGTCACCTACCTCGGGCCAGAGCGCTTCTCGTTCGGGCTGGCTGAGGAGAAGGATGAGATCGGCGTGGCGACGGGCGTATACTGGTCGCCCACCGGCGGCGATACCCTCTCGATTGAGGTGTTGCCGGTGCGTGGCAAGGGCGCGCTGCAGCTTACCGGCCAGCTTGGCGACGTGATGAAGGAATCGGCGCAGGCCGCGCTTTCATACGCGCGCTACCGCGCCGAGCAGCTTGGTGTCGACCCGAACTACTTCGATGAGCACAACATCCATGTGCACGTGCCGGAAGGCGCGGTGCCGAAGGATGGCCCTTCGGCCGGCATTACCCTCACGACGGCACTGATCTCGGCTATGACCGGCCAGCCGGTGCGGCGCGATGTGGCGATGACGGGCGAGGTGACGCTGCGGGGCAAGGTGCTGCCAATTGGCGGGCTGAAGGAAAAGACGCTGGCCGCACACCGCGCCGGCATCAAGACCTTTATCCTGCCAAAGGACAACGCAAAGGACATTAGCGAGCTGCCGCAGAAGGTGCGCGACGACCTCCAGCTTATCCCGGTGTCGTCGATGGACGAAGTGCTGAAGATCGCGCTGGCAGGCGGGCAGCAGGATGGCGCGCCGAAAATCAAGCCGCTCACGTCGTAGGGCGTAGGCTGGCAGATGTGCAGACGCGGCCCTCGTTCACACGGGGCCGCGTTTGTTTTGGCGGCAACGCCAGGATTTGAACCTGCCCTTCCATCCCTGGATGTGCGAGCCGAAGAGTTACACTTGCGTTGCCTTGCTACTTCTATAAACGTGCACACTGGTCGTTTTCGATCTAGAATGGATGTACATGGCAGGGCGAAGTTGCACAGCCTACCCCTTTCTGCTATACTCCTGGCGAATTCAGCGTCACACCGCAGAATTGTGCACTTTTACACGGGTGGTCCCACGCCGCCTGCGTGAGTGCGTCGCTGTGCGTGTGAAGGCGCACGGCCAGCACCCCATACTCAGAACCTGGAAAGCGAGCGCAGCTTCTTGGCGCACCCATTGACGATCGTTGGCCACCTGGCACCGGATCTTGATTGCCTGACTGCAATCTGGATTCTGATGCGCTTTGACGGGGCCTCCGACGCGGAGCTTGACTTTGTCCCGGCGGGCAGCACCTGGCACGATCAGCCCCCTGACGCCAACCCCCAGATTATTCATGTTGACACGGGCGGCGGGCGCTACGACCACCACCAGCGCAAGTCGCGCACGCTGTGCTCGGCCGAGCTTGTGCGGCGGGCGGTTGCGCCCTATGAT
>LJCR01001636.1 GCA_001399705.1 Kouleothrix aurantiaca | reverse complement strand
GGTTGACGATATACAGCGACGCGGTGGCCGGGCTGGCCTGCATTGGCACGCGCTGCGCCGACCATTCCAGCTTTTCCAGCGCGCTCGCCAGCGGCAGCGGGTCGCCCAGAATGCGCGCGCCGCCGGCGTCGGCCTGGAACTCGCGGGCGCGCGAGATGCCAAGCTGAATAAGCGTGGCCGCGATTGGCGCGACGATGATCAGCAGCAGGCTGCCGAACAGGCCGCCACCTTCTTCTTCATCGTCGCCACCCAGCCCGCCAAAGATCAGCGCCCACTGCCCAATATTTGCGATCATCGCGATTGCGCCCGCAAACGTCGCCACCACCGCCGACAGCAGCGTGTCGCGGTGCTTGATATGCGCCAGCTCGTGGGCAATCACACCGGCCAGCTCGTCGCGCGTCAGGATGCGCGTGATGCCGGTGGTAACGGCGACGACGCCAGTGCTCGGGCTGCGGCCGGTGGCAAAGGCGTTGGGCGTTTCGCTTTCGATCACATGGACCTTCGGCATGGGCAGGCCGGCGCGCTCGGCCAGCCGCGCCACCATTTCGTGCAGCCAGGGCGCTTCGCCGGGGTGGGCCGGGCGCGCGCCGCTCATCGTCAGCACCAGGCGGTCGGAAAACCAGTAGGCGCCGAAGTTCATGGCCACGGCCAGGCCGCCAGCGAGCAGCAGGCCGCCGGTGCCGCCAATCGCGCGCCCGATCAGCATAAACAGCACGGTCAGCGCGGTCAGCAGCGCCGTGAGTTTCAGGGTGTTGCGTATCATATGCCAGAAGCCTTTCACAACAAAACGATGTTGCGCCTAGCATATCAGCGGGCAGCCGCGCGGAAAAGAGCAGAAATCCCAGCCGGGCAAGAAGAATTCTCCCCGGCCCTCGCGGGAGAAAGTTCCCGGCCAGCGCCGGAAATGCTGCCCTAGGCAGCGGCGCGCGCCCAGGGTATAGTGGCAACGAGCGGTGCGGCAGCCGGCACTTCAACGGCGCAGTCGCCGGCGCACACCCATTCGCACAAGTGCAGTATAGCGAACACTATGATCGCATCACTTCCCGCCGCCAAAGCGCTCATTCGCGCCAGCTGGGCGCGCACATGGCCGGTTCTCCGCCCGACGCTGGGCTGGTGCATGATTGGTATTGGCGTGCTGGGCATTATTCTGCCGATTATTCCGGGCCTGCCGTTCTTGTTCCCCGGCATTGCGCTGGTGGGGCGGCGCAGTGTGGCGCTGCGCTGGGCGGCAGTGCAAGTCAAGCGGCAGCTGCGCCGCCGCGCGGGTGTGCGGCTGCCGCTTCTGGGGCCGGTGGGGCGCTGGGCGCTGGGCGCGCAGCACCAGATCTCGCGCCAGCGCCGGCGCATGGCCTGGTGGCACATGGAACGCCGGCGCCGGCAGACGCAGCAATAGATGAACGACCACGAACTACGGACGAAGGACCAAGGACGACCGACGAACGACCACGAGCCGCCGACCATACAACTGTGATTGGTTGTCGGTCATCAGCTATTTACAGCGGGCGACCTAACTTGGGATACCATACACTTATCGTCTCACAAAAATTTTTGCGTTCTTTGCGCTCTCTGCGGTTCATTTCTTGGTCGTCGGTCGTCATGCGCCCGCGCGGCCAAGCACCTTGTAGGTATGC
>LJCR01001634.1 GCA_001399705.1 Kouleothrix aurantiaca | reverse complement strand
CGAAGCCAGCGCAAAAATCGTCTGCCGTGATGTCTGGAAGGTGTTCGGGCGCACGCCCGAGCGCGCGATTGCCCAGATCGGCCCCGAGCAAACGCACGCCCAAGTGCTTGAGCAAACCGGCCACGTCGTCGCGGTGCGCGGCGTGTCGTTTGCGGTGCAGAAGGGCGAAACCTTTGTCGTGATGGGCCTTTCGGGCAGCGGGAAATCGACGCTGGTGCGCTGCATCTCGCGCCTGAGCGACCCGACGCGCGGCGAGATCCTGTTCGACGGGCGCGACATCATGAAGATGGGCGACGAAGAGTTGCGCGAGCTGCGCCGCCACAAGATCAGCATGGTCTTCCAGAACTTTGGGCTGTTCCCGCATCGCCGCGTGATCGACAATGTGGCCTATGGCCTGGAGGTGCGTGGCATGCCCAAGCGCGAGCGCATCGAAGCCGCCGCGCAGATGATTGAGCTGGTAGGCCTGGCCGGCTGGGAATACCACCTGCCGCGCCAGCTTTCGGGCGGCATGCAGCAGCGCGTTGGCCTGGCGCGCGCGCTCGCCGTCGACCCCGAAATTTTGCTGTTCGACGAGCCGTTTAGCGCGCTCGATCCGCTGATTCGCCGCGAAATGCAGGACGAACTGCTGCGCCTGCAAAGCACGCTGCACAAAACCAGCATTTTCATCACCCACGACTTTGCCGAGGCGCTGAAGCTGGGCGACCGAATCGCAATCATGCGGCACGGCCAGTTTGTGCAGGTTGGCACGCCCGAAGAATTGGTGCTTCACCCAAAAAATGATTATGTCAATGCATTTGTGAAAGACGCGCCGCGCGCCAAAGTCATCACCGCCGCGACAATTATGGCACCCTGCCCGGCCGACTTTGATCAAAGCGGCTGCCCGCGCGTCGCCCCCGACGCCAGCATTGAGCTGCTGATGCCACTGCTGCTCGAAACCGAGCGCCCGGTGCTGGTGGCGAATGGCGCGCCGCAGCCGCTGGGCATGATCGACCGGGCGCACGTGCTGCAAGCGCTGCTTACCCAGGAGTAAGGCCAATGGCGACACACGCACAGCCCCTGCCGCTCGCGCGCCCACTGTGGCAGCGCCTCGCCCCCGCGCTGGCCGTGCTGGGCCTGCTGCGGCTGGCCGGGCTCGCCGGGCAGCTGCTGCCGCTGTTCAGCAGCCAGTTCCCCGAGCAGTGGAACCTGGGCCTGCGCGCGCCGATCGACGCCTTTCAAAGCTGGGTGATCAGCAACCGCGCCACGCACCCGCTGTTTCTGTATTTCTTCACGCCACTCAGCGCCACCATCGACTTTGGCATGCGCTTTGCGGAAGATATGCTGCTGGGCGCGCCGTGGGTTGCCGTGGTGGCTGGCTTCGGCCTGCTGGGCTGGCTGCTGTCCGGCCCGCGCCTGGCGCTTGGCTGCATGGCCGCGCTGATGCTGATGGGCATGTTCGGCCTGTGGGAAAAAAGCATGCAGACGCTGGCGCTGATGGCCTTTTCGGTGCTGTGCGCGCTGCTGATTGGCATCCCGCTTGGCATCGTGGCCGCGCGCAGCGACCGTTTCGACCGCGCCCTGCGCCCGATTCTCGACGCGATGCAGACCATGCCGGCGTTTGTGTATCTCATCCCGGTGCCGCTGTTCTTTGGC
>LJCR01001635.1 GCA_001399705.1 Kouleothrix aurantiaca | reverse complement strand
GAACCACACAGAGCGAAAGGCATCCTGATGCATCATTCACGTTTTCTGATAGCCATTGTTCTTGGGCTGCTGCTGGCCGCCTGCGGCCAGGCCGCCCCGACACCCGGCGCCAGCGGCAGCGCGCCAACCAGCGCCGGCACAAACGCCGCGCCCGCCAATATCACGCCGGTGTTCGCGTTTTCCGAGGCGGTGGCGGGCAAAAACCGCATTGCTATTGGCCTGGTGAGCAATAACACGCCGCTGAACGAGGCAAACGCCAAGGTGCACCTGCGCTTCTACAACCTCGACGAAACCAACCCGCAGGTGAAGTTTGAATCCGACGCGAGCTACTTCGGCCAAGGCTTGCCGGCCGCGTTCTACGTCGCCTACCCGAACTTCGACACCGCCGGCAACTGGGGCGTCGAAATTGCGGTGCAGATGCCCGGCCAGACGCAGCCGGTGGTAAGTAAAAATAGGCTGGAAGTCAAGCAAAGCTCGGCGGTGCCCAATGTCGGCCAGCCAGCAATTTCAACCAAAACGCTGACCGTGAAGGATGTGCCCGATCCCAAGCAGCTTTCTTCGGGCACAAGCATCGACCCAGCGATGTACCAGATCAGCCTCGACGAGGCGCTAAAGAACGGCAAGCCGACCGCGCTGCTGTTTGCCACGCCGGCCTTCTGCCGCACCGCCACCTGCGGGCCAAGCCTGGACGTGATGCAGGGCTTGCAGAAGACCTATGGCGACAAGGTGAATTTCATCCACGTCGAGGTCTACAAATACCCGTTCGACCAGTCGGTCGCGGCGCAGGAGCAGGCAGCCGCGACGGCCCAGAAGGAAAACCGCTCGCTCACCGAGGCCGAAGCTGCCACCGGCCTTGCTGAGGCGATGGTGCAGTGGAAGCTCAGCTCAGAGCCGTGGCTGTTTCTGATCGACGCGAAGGGCGTGATCGCCGGGCGCTACGAGGGCGGGCTCACGAAGGAAGAGCTTGGGCCAGCGATTGAAAAGCTGATCGCCGGGCAGCCGGTATTTTAGCCAGTTTGAATGTTTGAAAGTTGACAGGTTGCACGTTTCCAAACACGGCCAACCTGTCAACCTTCTAACCCGCTAACTCGCCAACCTGCAACCTGCTAACCCTGCAGTGCCTGCTCGATCAGCCGCTCCAGCGCGGTAACACTTCCCGCCGCCCATGCCGCGTCGAAGGCGGGCGGCGCGAGAAGGGCGCGCGCGGCGGCCAATGTCGCGTCGTGCTGGCGCTGGTCGAGCAGGGCCATGGGCATGTTCGCCTGAGCGCGGTAGGCCAGCAGCGCCGCGCATAATCGTACCGCCGCTTCAGCCTGGCCGCGCGCCAGCCACAGCTCGGCAATATAGCCCATATAGGTCGCCAGATCGCGCCGGTTGGCCGAAGCCCACGAGATCGCCAGCCCTTCGTGCAGCTGGCGCGCCGCCTCGTCCATTCGCCCCGCCTGGAGCGCGATGCTGCCCAGCCCCTGCAGCGCCAGCGCCGCGCTGCGCGGGTCGCCCAGGGCGCGGTACTGCTCCAGCGCGCTGGCGTAGAGCGCCCCGGCGCGCGCATGGTCGCCCTGCACGCGCGCGACATCGGCAAGGTTGCCGACAATCATGGCGGTGAGCTGCTCGTTGCCGATCGGCCGCGCC
>LJCR01001633.1 GCA_001399705.1 Kouleothrix aurantiaca | reverse complement strand
TACGGCTTGAACGTGCAGATCACCATCAGCCCCTGCCTGCCCTACACGAACGTCCACGATTTCGTGCAGCGGCTGCTGGACACCGGGGCGCAGCGGTTCGTGGTCGATACGTTCAAGGCGGGCGACGGCTCCAAGGGCAGCCGCACGGCACGCAGCGGCTACGCCCAGCTGGTCGAGGATTGGGACGACGAGGAGCGAGGGGGTCTGCTGTATGAGCAGCTCGTCAGCGCCGGCGCCGATGTGGGCTGGTCGAGCGAGGGCTTCTGCGGCATCCCGTACCGCAACGAGGCAGCGGCGCAGGCGGCCGAGGCGCAGCAGGCCCAGCAGACCGCGATGTTCGCCATGAACGTGGGCAGCGCGGCCGAGCTCATCGCCACCCAGCAAGTGGTCATCCACTTCGGCGCCCCATCCGTGGTGGCCGCGAAGCCGAAGCGGATGCGGGGCTACACCTGGTTTTGGGCCAAGTATGTGACCGGCTTCGATCCGCGCTACCATTGCGCGACCGGCCTCAAGGGGAAATATCATTGGGAGCAGGGCGTGCCGGTGTTCACGCCGTCGAGCCATGTGATGGACAAAGCGCCCTACCAGTACATCTACCTGTGCGGCGTGGCCGAGACGCGCTGGGCCGACAACTTACACATCGCAATGGAGCATGTGCCGGGCGAGAGCATCACCGACACGACCTACACCGGGATCCCCATCGTCATCCAGAACGCCAGGCGGCTCCATATCCCCTGGGTCGAGGACAATTGGAACGACTTTCCGCGCAGCTACACGACCTGCCGCAACTGGCAGTTCGGCATCCGGTACTATGGCTACGACGGGCAGCGGCCGGCGCAGGCCGACTTCACCCGCCCGAACCTCGATCGCTCGAAAGAGGCTCTTGAGCGAGCGCAGAAGCCACCTCTGAAAAAGAGCCGCAAAAAGAAGGAGAAATCTGATGGCTGATCTCCACACGTTCGAGACAGAACCGCAGCTGCTGAGCCGGTGGATGCAGTTGGTGATGCAGGCCCAAGTCGGCAGCTCCGAGGAGAGCTACGCGATCCTGGCCGCACAGAACCAGATCGTGGCCCTCCAGCGCAAGACCGCCCAGCACGACGACACCCACGCCCAGCTTCGCTGGGAGGGCGAAGACCCGATGTGGACGGCGATAGCGGGCGACCGCATCGCGGTAGTGGTGACCGACGACGACGACGCGAGCCCGTTCGCCTACCAGGCCTGGCTCGCCCTCGAAAACAAAATCAATCAGCCGATCGAGCACTGCGGCCCGCAAGGGCTGTACACGCTGGAGGGCGCGAAGGCCTGGTGTGCCGATCGCCTGACCGGCCTGACGGAGGAGCTTGCGTGAACACATTCCTTGTCGTGGCGGACTCGTCGGGAGTCCACCTCGCCGAGGCAGCCGATCGGCTGGCCGAGGCATACCTGCTCGATGCGCTGCGAGGGCGCGCGCTCGCCGACGAAGCCGCGCGCGAAGCGGCCGAGCGTGAGCGCCACCACCAGCTGGCGGTCAAACGCGATCTGCTCCTGACCGACCTGATCACGGCCTTTGGCGTGACCACGCTCTCGCTGCTGCGCACGCACGTCGTCGACGGCCAGCTCGACGGCGACGACGCCCGCGCGCTGCTGACCTATCG
>LJCR01001632.1 GCA_001399705.1 Kouleothrix aurantiaca | reverse complement strand
CATCTTAATTGCTAATAAAGGAACAACGCGCATGAGTGGAAGCGGAAAAACCGTCGGCATGATCCTGATGGCAGCCGGCGTGGTGATCTTCCTGATAGTTACGCTGTTCGTCGGCTCGGGGCTGACATCCGGGCAAACAGGCGGCTCGGGCGCGATCCTTGGCATCGGCCTGTTTGGCGTGCTGCCGCTGCTCATTCTGGGCGGCCTGGGCGGCTACCTGTTCACGCAAGGCAAACGCGAAGAGGTCGAACTGGCCGGCGTGCGCAAGAAAGAGCGCCTGCTCGGCCTGATCCAGGCGCAGGGCCGCGCCCAGCTCAACAGCATCATTGTTGAGCTGAAAATGACGCGCGACGAAGTCAAGCAGGACATCTACGAGCTGGTGCAGCAGGGCTTATTCACAGGCTATATCGACTGGAGCACCAATACGTTCTATTCGAAAGACGCTTCGCAGGTGGGCAGCAACAAATGCCCGAACTGCGGCGGCGTGCGCGAGCTGGTGGGCCAGGGCATTGTGAAGTGCCAGTACTGCGGCGCGGAGCTGTTCATCCCACCTGGCGCGCCGCAGACCACGGCGACACCGGCGCCGCCCGCCACACCGCCGGCCGCCCAAGCGTAGCAGAAGGGATGTTCGCCACGGAGGCACGGAGACAGGGAGAAGGGAAGGGACGAAACATTTCAAGCCTTTGCGCTCTCTGCGCTCTTTGCGGTTCATTCCGCGTCCTGTTGCAGCAAGGCGTATGCGATACGCCACGGCTGAGAAACCTGCAACCTGATAACCTGCAACCTGATAACCTGATAACTTATTAAGGAGGATTGAATGGCGCGAATTATTGATGTCATTGAGTTTGTCGACGAAAGTGGGCGCGAGATCATCCACCGCGAACCCGAGGGCGAAGCATTCGATATTCGCTTTGGCTCGCAGCTGATTGTGCGGCCCAGCCAGGTCGCGATCTTCTTCCGCGACGGCCAGGCGCTCGACACATTTGGCCCAGGGCGGCACACGCTCACCACCGCCAACCTGCCCATCCTGTCGGGCCTGATTGGCATGGCCACCGGCGGGCGCACGCCCTTCCCGGCCGAGGTGGTGTTTGTCAACATGCGCCAGTTCATCGACCAGAAGTGGGGCACGCCCGAGCCAATCACCGTGCGCGACTCGACCTTTGGCATGGTGCGGCTGCGCGCGTTCGGCACCTACGCCTTCCAGGTGAAAGAGCCGACCCAGTTCGTCAACCAGATCGCCGGCCAGCAGGGCATTTTCACCACCGGCGAGCTGGAAAACTACCTGCGCAGCTTTATCATCCAGCGCTT
Organism: Kouleothrix aurantiaca; assembly: GCA_001399705.1. GTDB lineage: Bacteria > Chloroflexota > Chloroflexia > Chloroflexales > Roseiflexaceae > Kouleothrix > Kouleothrix aurantiaca. Next base: position 326 of record LJCR01001632.1, on the reverse strand, counting down.
CACCGACGTGCTGGGCGAGCAGCAGCGCAGCCTGCTCGACATGGCTGGCCAGTTCAGCGAGCTGAGCACCGGCGCCAAGGCACAGCTGGCCGACGACTTCGCCGCACTGGGGCTGACGCTGGCCGCGCTGTATGTCGGCTCGATCTCGCCGACCGAGGACACCGCCAAGGCAATTGACGAGCGCGCCTCGATGGGCGCAATTGGCGATATGGACGCCTACATGAAGTTCAAGGCCGCGCGCGCCATGGGCGATGCCGCCACCAACCCCGGCGGCGCGGCCGGCACCGGCGTGGGCCTGGGCGCGGGCGTGGGTCTGGGTGCCGCAA
>LJCR01001630.1 GCA_001399705.1 Kouleothrix aurantiaca | reverse complement strand
ATGAATATTTTCCGAACCTTCTGGCGAGCAGTACGTGAACTGTTCGACGAGATGTTTATCCTCTTCATCACCAACCTGCTCTGGGGCCTGATCAACCTGCCGCTGATCTTCTGCGTCGTGCTGGTGGTGCTGAGCGCGTCGCCCGTGATGCTGGTGGTGGCGCTGGTGGTGGCGCTAATCCCGTTCGGGCCATCCAACGCCGGGCTCTTCACGATTGCCCAGCGTGTCACCGAGGGGCGCACCTCGTCGTGGCGCGATTTCATTGCGGGCATGCGCAGCTATGCGCGCCTGAGCTGGAAAATCTATGGCCTGTGGGTTGTCGGGCTGGGTCTGATCCTCTTCAACCTGCAGTTTTATAACATGAACGGCTCGCAGATCGCTGCGCTGCTGTCGGTGCTGTTCCTCTACCTGCTGCTGGTGTGGTGCGCGCTGCTAATCTACCTCGGCCCGCTGATGCTGCTGCAGGAAGACAAGCGCGTGCGCACAATCGCGCGCAACGCCGCGCTGATGGTGTTTGGCCGGCCAGTGTTTACACTCGGCACGCTTGTATTGATGATCATCATCGCAGTGACGTCGATCTGGATCCCTATTCTGGCCTTTGCGATTTCGTTCGCCTTTCTCGGCCTGTGGGGCTTTCGCGCCACGCTCACGCTCGTTTCCGAGGCCGAAGCGCGCCAGGAGCGACTCGCCGCAGGAAACGCGCCCGCCGCGAAGGGGCGTGGCGGCCAGGTGCGCCCGCGCGAGTAAGCTAACGGGTCGATTTGTCCACAGATGACGCAGATGACGCAGATTTTGCTGTCTGTGTCATCTGCGCCATCTGTGGATGGTTCTATTCCCACCACACCAGCGCTAAATCAGGCGCTGCCCGCCATCCACCGGCAGAATCACGCCGGTGATGTAGTCGGCGCTGGCGAGAAATGCCACCGCCCGCGCAATATCCTCCGCGCTGCCCACCCGCCCGAGCAGCGTGCTGCGCGCGGCTTTCTTTTCATCTTCCTCGGAGGATGATTCGGGCAGCAGCACCGGGCCGGGCGCCACCGCGTTCACGCGCACATCGGGCGCAAGGTCTTTCGCCAGCGCCTCGGTGAGCGTCACCACCGCGCCCTTGCTCACCAGGTAGGGCGTGTAGTTGCGCCAGGGCCGCAGCGCGCCCACGTCGGCAATATTCACAATCGCGCCAGGCGACGCGCGCAGGGCCGGGGCGGCGCGCTGCGACACGAAAAACGCGCCGCGCACATTGGTGGCGATCAGCTCGTCCCAGCGCTCGGCGGTGACACTGCCAAGCGGCGTTTTGCCCCAGATGCCCGAATTATTTACCAGCAGGTCGAGCCCGCCCCAGCGCTTTAGCGCGGCATCGGCCACGCGCTCGGCCTCGGCAACAACCGCAAGATCGCCCTGCACGCTGCCGGCCTCGCCAGCCAGCGCGGCCAGCTCTTCCACCACTGCCTGCGCCTCGTCGGCCGAGCTGTGGTAGTGAATCATCACGTGTGCGCCGCGCCGCGCCAGCTCGGTGGCGATTGCGCGCCCCAGCCGCTGCGCGCCGCCCGTCACCAGCACCTTCGCACCCTGTAGTTCCATAAATTCCTCGTCTCTGATTGCTTTCTTTAATGAAGAAGCAAGATCGACGCCAGTGCGA
>LJCR01001631.1 GCA_001399705.1 Kouleothrix aurantiaca | reverse complement strand
GGTGTAGCCGCACTCGGGCAGCCACAGCCCGCGCGGGCGCGTGCCCATAAGCCGCGTAATCGCCAGCGCGCCCACATCGATCTGCGCGCGCCGCGCCGCGCCCGATTCGAGCAGCGGCAGGTAGGCATGCGTCGCAGCGCTGCTCAGCGGCTCGGCCACGCCATCGGCGCACAGCTCGCGCAGCGCGGCCGTAACGTTACGGTTGTAGCGCCTGGTGAAGCTATCGAGAATCCCCTGGTTCCACTCCAGGTAAAAGCGTGCGAGGTAGGCCTGGTGCTGCTCCCCGGCGCGCTCCCACTCGGCTACCGCTGCCGCAATCCGCTCGATGCGCCGTTCCATCCACACAAAACAGTGCTTTTGCACCACATTATCGGCTAATTGATCGAGCAGCACCGGCGAGTACGCCAGCCCAACGTATGGCCGCACACCCAGATCGCGCAGATCGTAGAGCGCATTGAGCGTCGGCACAATCGCGTCGGCAATCGTCTCGTGCAGCAAATCTTCGCCGGCCGGCTCGCGCCCGGCTGCGCGCAGATAGGGCACATGCCCGGTGAGAATAATGGCGAGGTAGCCGTTCATACAGCGTGCTGCGTAGCTGTGGGGCGGCCGCAAATATGAAGCAATGTATTCTTAATCTTCAACAACTCCAACATCATCATCGCCGCGCCGCCGCGCAACACCAAACGGCAAAATATCAATATGCCAGTGCTGGCGGCTCACCGGCTGCTGCGCCGGCGACACGATCTTTTGCAGTGTCCGCTCGCGCGACAGCACCTCAATTGTCGTTTCGCTGGAAGAATACGTCAGCAGCGTCACAATTGCCAGCACCGCGTAGCACACGCTCACCACCGCAAGAATGACGCCGCCCGGCACAGGCCCCACCGAGGCGTGGCACACAAACGACTCGGTTGTGCAGGAGCTGCTCGTCGCCGGGTGCAGCAGCAGCTTCAGCAGCCACGAAAGCAGCAGAAACATATAGATCGCCATATAATGGTCGCGCAGGCGGCGCTGCAGCATCTTGCGGAACGATGCCTTGAAATGCGGGAAAGCCAGATCGCGCACCAGCAACTCCTGCCAGGTATCGTTTGCGGTCACGCTATTATCTTGCAAAATCGGCGCAAGGTACTCGGTTTCGAGCAAGCGCAGCCAGCTGCTCCACAGGTCGTAATAGCGCGTGCGGCGCGCCTCCACCACCAGGAACATAATCACAAACAGCATCACAAGCAGCAGCACTGCGTGCGGGTGCGTTTCGTCGCTGAGGGTAAAACTCACCGCTGTGCCGCTGGTGACGATCGCCCAGTTGGTGGGATTGTCGATGCGCTGACGCCAGGTCGAAGCGCGATCCATCAGGCCACGGTAGATATGAATTGTGGCAGCGACCGGCGGGGGCGCCGACGGCGGGCGCATTGCGGGCTTGATCATCGCGGGTGCCTTTATACGAAACCCGTTGCCCCGCCATTATAGCCACGCCGCGCGAGCGGCGTCAAGCCGGATTCTGGCCCAAGCAAGGACGCGACACAAGTACTATAGACGTTCATCAATGCGACGAGTATGATCGAGCCAGGCGACACGGTTATTTTGGATCAGGAGACCTCGGCATGACAACCCTGCTGGCACCCGACGATGTCTTGAGTGA
>LJCR01000163.1 GCA_001399705.1 Kouleothrix aurantiaca | reverse complement strand
GTGTTGAGGATATGTTATGGATCGTGATGCCTCCCCCGCCGCCCCCCAGCCTGTGGTCGACCTCCTGCGCGGCGAGCTGCGCGATGACGCAACTGCCCCAATCTCCCTTGACAGCGACGCCTGGAATGCCTGGCTGGCCCGCGCGCATGCGTTCAAGGTAATCGGTGTGAACGTGCCGTTCCTGGTGATCCGCGAGACGCGCTCACGCGGCGGGTCGTACTGGGTGGCGCGCGGCTATGCGGCCGGCAAACGCAGCAGCCACTACCTTGGGAAACAGGTCACCGCGGAAACGCTCCGAGCCGCTGCGGCGGCGCTCGCCGAGAAACTCGCCGGCCAGGAGCCCCAACCTCCGCGCACGCGGCCAGGCCGCGTCGTGCTGTCCGAGCGGCAGCTCGACGCGATCCTTGATGGTCGTTCTCCCACTGATGTGCGGCAGGCCCTGGCGGCTGCTCGCGACGGCGCGACGCCTGAGCAGGGTGCCGCGCTGGCGACGGTGGCGGCGCTCGTCGACGCTGTGTGGCCGGAGCCAGTAAAGACAAAGAGCCGGATGGAGCGAGTGCTTCCGTCCAGCTCTTTAGACTCGTAGCCTGAAACCGGGTCTAGGACCACCTTTTCGGCTACACACACTAATCGCAGGATCGTGTGCTCCAACAACGACAGGATTGCGACAAAAAAGAAAAAACACTCTGGACGCTCCCGTTGGGATGTATCGCGTTTGATTGTGGCCTTCGGTGTGGTACGGATCGCCTCCCCTGCGCGCCGCCAAACATCACCGGGGACGCGCCGGCGACCTGGTTGATAGAGATCACCTGGGCCGAAGTCGGGGAGCGGTGCACAGCGCTAGCCGACGTCATCGAGCGCGTCTCGATCGAGAGCACCATTTGCGGCGTTCTACCGGCCAGGGATTACGATTGTGGCGGCGCGGGCGGCTCGGGCGCCAGCCGGGTTGTCATAACAGACCGATCATAACCTGACAAATGTATCATAAAACGATATTATATATCAGGCTGTGTCTCCCGGTCGGCGCTCTGGTTCCGCCGACGATGCTTCCTCCCGTACCGCTGACGGATCATCACGGGCAGGCAGGCCGTCTCTGGGGCAGCGGCGCGCTCGATGTGCGTGTTGTTGCACCTGGCGGCGGACACAGCGGGCGAATCTTCTTCGGCAGGCGACTCTGGCAGATCTGGGAGAACCGACCGCCGTCCGCATCGACCGTGTGGGCGACGACCTGCTCGTCCGGCACGGTGTCCGGGGGCTGCCGTTCCGCGTGACTCAGGGTGCCGATGGCCAGCCGCGCATCTCTATCGGCGCGGCCCAGCTCGTAGCCCTCGGTTTTGAGCCTGGACTGTATCTCTTGTGCGAGGCCGTAGACAAAGAGCTGCGGATCGACGTCGGTGCCGGCCCGGCACCCGAGCCGGATCTCCCAAGTGAGCCGTAATCGTTGTAGACAGGAGGAGCTTGCCATGCTGTTTCAGAACGCCGCAGCCAGTATCGAACGCTACAATCGGCTGTGTTTGCATTACAATCTTGCGGCCGACGCAGTATATCGGGAACTGCGCCGATCGCGTGCGCCATTCACACCGGAGTACGATCCCTACCTGATTGCTGCCCTCATTGCGTTTGATATGGGGCGAATGATGGGGAGTGGACTGCCGAATCGCTACGACCCAGATGCGGGCGGTTTTGCCAGACGCTTGCATCAGAAGTTAGGTCAAGTCCAACCACTGCTAGACATCATCATTCACCGCACCCTCTTTGAGATCGATCTGCCACAACATGCCAACGCGGTTAACCAAGCCTACACGATTTTGGCACGCGGCGGTGAGGAGCGATTCACGGAGCGCGATGCCGAGTTCCACGTTGGCGCGACTAAGATTTTACATTTCCTTAATCCCGAGCTATTTCTGATCGTGGATAGTAATGCGGCGCAAGCCTTAAAGGCAACCTGCGGTATTCCCTATCGCAGCGGGTCGCAGCCTGGCTATTCGGGCGATCTCTACGTGCGGTCACTTGCAGCAGTCAAAGCCCAGATTACCGACTACGGTATCGAGCGCTTCTATGCGCTCGAACAAGGCACTCCGGCCATGCGCATTTTCGACAAGATTGCCTTCGCCTACAGCGCATTTCAATCTGAGAGCCGATGAGACGAAGAGATACCGCATACGAATAAACCCTGGCCGTTATGGTGTTGGTCATGCCTGTCAATTAGCGACCGTTATCGCGCGATGTCAGCGCTTCCACCATCCGCTCCAGCCGGCTGGCCCGCCACACGCGGCCGAGCAGCAAGACTGCCAGCGCGGCGCCTGCCAGGTGGAGCGCCGTCACCGGCCAGACAGTGACGGCCTCGGCGATGGCGCGGTTCTGAATGGCGGCAGTTAGTACCGCGAGGCTGGCGACGCCGAGAGCGATGAGCGGGGTGTCTTCGTTGCGCGACGGCAGGTGCCAGCGGTCGATTGCCGCGCCATAGGCGACGCCGGCAACCCAGCCAAGTGCCATCGTTCCAGCGCCCAGGACGGGGCATGTGCCGAGCATCAGCGCGACGGCAATGATGCATGTAGGTGCGGTGCCGCGCCAGCTTGGCGGGGCCAGCTCGACCAGCGGGATGCCGATGCGCCAGGCCAGCAGCGCGCCGAGGCTCCGGGCGGCCAGGGCTGGCACGATCGCGCTGAGCACCCTGGCGCTCTCACGCCAGGGCGCCGGGATGGCCGGGATGCCGGCAAGCGCCACCACCGTGAGGGCGCCGATCAGCGCCTGGGCACGCCAGGACGCCGCGCCGCTTGGCGGCACCCCCGGCCGGCTGGCCAGCAGTATGAGCAGTCCGGTACCGAGGAGCCCCGCGATCTCGATAACCACGCAGGTATCGGCCGCCGCCGCAAGGATCGCCATGGCGGCCCAGGATGCGCCGGCGCTAACGGCGATCAGCCCACCCGCGCTAAGGGGAGCGTTCCAGCGCTTCAAGCCTATCGCCCGCATAGCATCTCCTCTCGCCAAGCCACCGCTCCTATCATCAAACAGTCACGCGCGCCTGTTTGCGCCCACGCACCGTGCGCGTGGCGCCGGGCTGCGCGGCGGCGGCTGTCTCGTCGGCCACAACTTCCCAGCCCGTCTCGGTTCGCTCCCAACGCCGCGCGGCGTTGCGGTCACCAGAGCCGCCCAGCGTAAACCCGGCCATTGGCGTGACGATTTCCTCGCCGGCCCGGGCCCGTCGCGCGGCGTCGAACGCTACGATGGTCTCCGCGCCGATACTGTTCAGGCCGTACACATTGGCCATGAAGCGCGCCATCGACACGCATACGGCGCTGATGTCCATACCAGTAAAGTTCACTACCCCGCCAAGCACCGCCCAATGGGGGATATGAGTTGCCGCCGCAAGGAGTAGACGGCCGCTACCACAGGCACAATCGCAGATCGCCAGGGGCTTGATGAACGGCTGCGCGGCAGGCACCACGTGCTTGAGGAAGTATGTCTGCTGCGCGTCTGCCGGCAGCATCTCGGCAACCCGCCACGCGATCAGTGCGACGGTGCCGTAGAGGTTGTCGGGGTGGTTCAGCGCTTCCAGCAGCATTCTGGTCACCTGTTCCGAAAATCGCTGGAGGTTGGCCATGCTCATCGCGAGCGGCCACGGCGTGAAAAATTGGCCGCCGTCGCCGCTGAGATCCATGTGCTCGAAGACCGTGCCGGCCCAGTCAAACACGACCTGATCGGCGGCCTCCAGCATGACGTCGAGTGCCTGCGAGAAGATGTTTGTCGCACGCTCCAGGTGCCGTTCGTACCGGTGGCGCATGCGCAGTTCCAGATCGCGCAGATCCTCCGGCAGCTCCTCAATCCGGCTGGTGATCGTCCCTGTCGCTGCAATCCGCTTCAGGTCGAGTGGAACCATGCGCATCATACCGCAACCGTAGTCGCACCAGTCATGAAAAACCTGGTATGGCTGATAGCCCTGATCAGCGAGCGTCAGCAGCAGCTTGGCGATGCGCTCTACTGGTTCTGTCGGCGGGTTCCACTGCATCAGTGTGCGATTGTCGCCGGGCTCGCCGACCATCGCGCGCAGCGCGGCGCCGATCTGCCGGTCCATCGCCGCCTGCTTGCGCCGGGCGGTCTTTCCAACGCGCTTGCTCATGTGATGATGTCCTCTTCACTCGGTGTATCGACGACGACGATGCCCTCCGGCACGCGCCGCAGGCCGCGCCGGCGCGGTCGCTGGGGCGAGGGCGGGTCAGCGGCCGCGTGTTCGTCCGCCGCCCCAGCCGCTGTGTCGTCCCAGGCTTGGCGCTGCTCGGGCGTGGGGAGGGTGATACCGCGCGCCTCCAGGGCGTCCAGCAGCGACAGCTCAAGGTTTGCTTGATAGCCGTTTAGTCCATAGAGCATGCACTGGACGCGCGTCATAAGCGCGCAGAAGGGGTCCAAGTCAACACCAAAATAGTTTACAATGCCCAGCCGGTTGGCCCAGGCAGGCACCGTGGTCGAGGCCGCAAGGAGCATCACGCCGCTACCACAGCATGTGTCAATGAATGGGATCGGCTTGATGTACGGCAGCGCGGCGGGCAGCAGCTTCGTGCGCCAGAACTCCTGCTGGCCGGCCTCCGACATCGCCGCCGCGACCGGGAGCATGAAGCGCAGGATCTTGCCGGCTTCGTTCCGCTCGTCTTCGAGCGCGGCCATGACCGCCTTGTGGACTTCCTGCTCCAGAAGCGACATTTCAGCCATGAGCTTTGCCGCATTCCAGGGCGTGAAGAATTGATCGGCCCCGTTGCCGAGCTTCCAGCGCATAAACATCACGCCGAGCCAGTCGGCGACACACGTACTCGCCGCTTGCATGAGCTGCCAGAGCACCTGGGAGAATTGCTGGAGCGCCAGATCGGTGTGCTGGCCGTAGCGCTGGTCGAGGTCCCGCCAGACCTGGCGGACGTCGTCAGGCGTGTCCTGCGGCATTTGAACGATCGATTCCTTGAGCGCCGCCTGCCGGAGATGCAGCGGCAGCGTCCGCAGCACGCCGTCGCAGAATGCGACCCAGTCGCGAAAGACCGTGTTGTGTCCGTGGCCGGTCCGGCGCGTGATTCCGTCCAGCGTCTCCAGCATGTCGTCGATCGGCTCGCTCGGCGGGTGCCAAATCAGATCGGGGTCGATGATCACGCCGTCAGCGCCCGGGTCGACCGGCGATCCCGGCGCCACACGGCGCATGCCCTTGCCTGCTTCGTTGCCGTCGCGGCGCTCGCGTTTGGTTCGGCTAACCTTACCCATCATGTCCCCTGTCTGGTTGCTATGCCGCGCTGGCGGGCGTGATCGATGCTCCAGACCAGCTCCTGCGCGGCTCCTGGGAGCAGCCCCCAACTGGCGAGATCGCGCCGCTCGGCGTCGTCCTGCCGCGCCGTACGCGACACGGCGCACCCCGCGCCGTTGCTGCGCAGCTCGATGTACAGCGGTTCGGTGATCTGTTCCAGCTCCTGGCCAAGTATCAGGACGTCGTCGATCTCCAGTTCGTAGGGCGCGGCGCCCGGGCCGTGCAGCGCCGCTCGGAGGGCCGCCACGCCGGCATCGACACCGGGCCAGTCGAGCAGCATCTGCCGGCAGCGGTTGCTGTAGACCGTGCGGCGCGCGATGACCGCACCGCCACCGCTGGGCTCCAGCTCCAGCATGATTTCTTTGTCCCGCGGCACCTGACCGTGCTGCTCGCGGATAAATTGCCAGAAGAGGATGACCAGCAGGTCGAGCACGAGTCCTCCCAAGCCCGGGCGCAGCTCGCGGCCGCGCCCATCGGTCGTCAATTGCCGCAGGTAGTGCAGTAGATCAGCGTGCCTTTGATGGCGCGGTATTGGCAGTGCCCGGGTTGTCGCGAGGTTGGTCGTCGTCGTTGCATGATGCTTTCCAGATGCGAAATAGCTTGTCGAATAAAAATGCTGGAAGTGATCGTCCCTACGCGGCCCGCAGCGTCGAGGAGGCGTC
>LJCR01001629.1 GCA_001399705.1 Kouleothrix aurantiaca | reverse complement strand
CCCGCTGGGCAGCGACGCCAGAAACGCCTCGTCGACGCAGTGAATGTCGAGGTGCAGGCCCAGGTCGCCGGGCGGCGCGCTGCCCAGCGGGTCGATCTGGGCGTCGAGATGCCCAAGCTCGCGGATGTAGCGGATCAGGCGCGCCGCCGCGACCGTGCGCGTCACATCCAGCTCGGGCGCAGGCGTGGCTGGCGCTGGCTGCGCGGCTGCCGGAGTGGAAGCGGCTGGCGCGGGCGTTTCGGGCGGCGCCCAGCGCTCAAAGGCGGCGCGCGTCTCGGCATCCACCGAAGCAGGATCCTGCTTGTAGCGCTCATACAGTTCGAGCACATACCCGGCGTTGGGCCCGTAAAATTGGGAAAGATCAGTCATGCTGGTTCCTTATGCCCGGCGCAAATGCTTGGGAGGCGCGGCATCGTTTTGGCAAACACGGCAAACTCACAGCGAGTAGTATGGTGTACAGAGGGAACAGCTGAGTTACGCCTGCAAGTATAGAGGACGCATCACAGAGCGTCAAGGGCGTGAAAGGAAGCGGTGGCTACTCGGCGGGCACTTTCAGGCCGGCCTTGCCCACAATACGGCGCGCATCGGGCCCAAGCATGAAGGTGTAGAGTGCTTGCACGGCGCGGGGGGCGTTGCGTTCGCGCGAGCGCAGCAGGTGCCAGTCTTGCTGCAAATTGACGCCAGCCAGATCGACGATTGCGAGATCGCGGCCGCGGGTCATGCGCGTTTGAGGGATGAACGCCAGGCCGACGCCGTCGCGCACCGCCTGCAGCGTCATGCCGATTGCGTCGGTTTCGAGCGCGCCGTGGATGTCGGTTGCGCCCACGCCGCGCCGCCGCAGGCCATCTTCAATGATGCGGCGCAGCGGTGTGCCGCTGCGCGGAAGTACCAGTGGGTGCTCGCGCAGCATGCCGGGCGGCACCTGTTCCTGGTGCAGCAGGGCGTGTCCGCGCGGCGCAATCAGCACAACCCGCTCGGTGCCAAGCAGGGTAGATTCCCAGCCGCGGCGGCGCTGCTGCTCTTCAATCAGCAGCATCTGCACCTGCTGCGTTTCCAGCCCTTCCAGCAGCGCCTCGATCGGCGCGATCGATACCGTGATTGTGATGGCGGGGAAGTGCGTGCGGAACGCGCCCAGCAGGCCAGGCAGCAGAATCTCGCCGCTGGAGGCGGTGCAGCCCAGCGTCACGCGCCCGCTGATCTGCCCGCGCAGCGCGCGAATGCTTTCCTCGGCCCGCGCCGATAGCGCCAGCATCTCGCGCGCCGACACCACCAGATCTTCGCCGGCGTGCGTCAGCAGCATCTGCTGGCCCACGCGCCGAAACAGGCGAATGTGGTCGAGCTGGTCTTCGAGCGCGCGAATGTGCTGGCTCACCGCCGGCTGCGACATATGCAGCCGCTCGGCGGCTGCGCTGTAGTTCCCGGCCTCAACCACGGCAAGAAACGTTTGCAGGTGGATGGTATTCAGCATCGCGGTACTGGCAATCGCGCGACGAGCATACTAGCCTGCCGGCGCGACAATGCCGGTGTAGTAGAAGCCCAGCGCAATAACCACATACACCGCCAGCAGCTGCCCGCCTTCCAGCCAGTTGCTCTCGCCGTCAACCGAACCCAGCGTCGCCGAAAACACCGCCAGCGTCA
>LJCR01001627.1 GCA_001399705.1 Kouleothrix aurantiaca | reverse complement strand
CGAGGCGCTGGGCATCAACGACCGCCAGCAGCTGGCGGGAGCCGGCGCGGTGCTGCGCGAGCGCATTGCCACCGAGCGGATGAGCGCCGGTGTAACGATTATCGACCCGCAGAACACGTATATTGACGCGGGCGTGACGGTTGGGCGCGACACAACGCTCTGGCCGGGCACGCTCTTGCGCGGCGCCACCAGCGTCGGCGCAAACTGCCAGATCGGGCCGCACACCACCCTGATCGACACGGTAGCTGGTGACGGCGCATGCGTGCGGCATGCGCTGGTCGAACGGGCGGAGCTGCCCCCTGGAGCCACTGTTGGCCCCTGTGCCCATGTGATTGGCGAGTGATACAAGCGCGCCGCGATTGGGCTTCCCAATGCGGTGGTTAGGACACAGCACGCACTATGGAAGGGCGACTACAGATTTTCAGCGGTAACGCCAACCGCCCGCTGGCCAAAGAAATTGCCAGCCACCTGAACATCAACCTGGGCCGCGCGATGGTGGGCCGCTTCAAGAATGGCGAGTCGCGGGTGAAGCTCGAAGAAAACGTGCGCGGCTCGGATGTCTTTGTCATCCAGCCCACCTGCACGCCCGTAAACGAGCACCTGATGGAGCTGCTGCTGCTGATCGACGCGCTGCGCCGCGCTTCGGCCGCGCGCGTGACGGCGGTGATGCCGTACTACGGCTACGCCAAGCAGGAAAAGAAAACCACCGGGCGCGAGCCGATTTCGGCCAAGCTGGTGGCGAACCTGATCCGCACAGCCGGGGCACACCGCGTGCTGACTATGGATCTGCACGCGCCGGCGATCGAAGGCTTTTTCGATATTCCCGTCGATCACTTGCAGGCCGGGCCGCTGCTGGCCGAGTATATTCGCGACCTCAATTTGCCGAAGCCGGTGGTTGTTTCGCCCGACGCGGGTGGCGTGGGCCGCGCCAACAGCTTCCGCGAGCGCATTGGCGCGGCGCTGGCGATCATCGCCAAACAGCGCCCGCAGCCCGACGTGGCCGAGGTGCTTGAGATGGTGGGCGATGTCGAAGGCCGCACCGCCATTATTGTCGACGACATGATTTCAACCGGCGGCACGCTGGCCGAGGCCGCCCGCTCGCTCAAGGAACGCGGCGCACTGGCAGTACACGCCTGCGCCACCCACGGCATTTTTGCCGGCGACGCCACCAGTATCATCGAGAAATCGATGCTGGTTGAAACGATTGTGACGAATACGATCCCGCTGCCGCCCAACTGCGAAGGCGCGCGCATCCGTGTGATGAGCGTCGCGCCGCTGTTTGCCGAGGCGATCATGCGGATTCACAAAGATCTTTCGCTCAGCGCGCTGTTCTCGTAATATGCTGAGCATTCGGGCTGGGCGTATGCCCGCCACTATCTATACGTTGAGGTATCCAAAACATTGGACGTTGAATCTAGTCTTATTGTGGCCGGCATCATTTGCTGCCTGGTGTTGCTGGCCTTTACTTCCGCCGCCGATGCGGCCATGGGCGCGATTAGCCGGCACCGCCTGAATGCGCTGCAGGAAGAAGGCGCGCCGCGCGCCGGGCGGGTTGCGCGCCTGCTGGCCGACCCATATCGCTTCAAGGCAGCGATCATTCTGCTCAACGCGGCCAGTATCATCCCCGCCCCTGCCTTTACC
>LJCR01001628.1 GCA_001399705.1 Kouleothrix aurantiaca | reverse complement strand
ATGCTCAATACCGCCAGCGGCTTCTACACCGGCAGCGACCCGCTGCACGCCGCCGGCAAGCGCACGATCGAAACGATCCGCGCGCTGGCCGGCACCGCCGACTACACGCCCACGACGACCTACCCAAACGGCAGCTTTGGCGACTCGCTTCAGACGGTCGCGCAGATGATCAAGCTGAATGTGGGCCTGCGCGTGGCGACGGTGGATTTTGGCGGCTGGGACCATCACGAGAGCGAGGGCGTGAACGACACATGGGGGCCGTTCTACCAGCTTTCGGCGGCGCTGTCGCAGGGGCTGAACGCCTTTTACAACGACCTGGCCGCCTTCCAGAGCAAGATCACCGTGGTGGTGATGAGCGAGTTTGGCCGCCGCCTGGGTAAAAACCTGAGCAACGGCACCGACCACGGCCACGGCAATGTGATGCTGGTGCTGGGCGGGCAGGTGAATGGCGGCAAGCTCTACGGCGCGTGGCCGGGCCTGCAGGACGAAAACCTCGATCAGCACGAGGATTTGAAGATCACCACCGATTTCCGCAAGGTGCTGAGCGAAATCGTGGTGCGCCAGCTTGGCAACGGCCAGATCGGCACGGTCTTCCCCGGCATCACCCCGCAAATCTATTCGAGCGCCAACCGGCTGGGGATTGTGAACGGAACCGACCTGCCGGTCGATTATACGTCGGCGCTGAACCCGGTGTATATTCCAATCGCGCGCCGGTAAAAGGGAAGAATCCACAGATCATACAGATTACGCAGATTATAGACCTTATATCTGCGTAATCTGTGTGATCTGTGGATACATTCGGGATTTTGACTTGGCCCCCCGAATAGCCCCTGACCTCTGACTCCTCGCTTCTGAATACTGCTATAATGGCGCGACAGGAGCGCATATGGCAAAAGTCACTATCTCACAGATCGCAAAAGAAGCGGGTGTTTCGAAGACGGCGGTGTCGTTCGCGTTTAACGACCCGACGCAGCTCGCGCCCGCCACCGTGCGCCACATCCGCGAGATCGCCGAGCGCCTGGGCTACACGCCCGACCCGATCGCGCGCAGCATGACGACGCGGCGCACCAATGCGCTGGGCTTGCTGCTGCCACAGGACATTGCGACCGCGCTGGCAAACCCGTTTTACGCGCAGTTCATTCGCGGGATGGGGCATGTGTGCGGGCGCGCAGGCATGACGCTGATGCTGGTGCCGCCACTGTGGGGCTCGATGATGAAGGCCATCCCGCACGCAACTGTCGATGGCTTTGTGGTGGTGGGCCTGGAAGTCGACCGCGGCGAGATTCAGCTGATGCGGCGGCGCGACATGCCGTTTGTGATGGTCGACAGCGAGGCGCCCGACGATGTGCCAAGCGTGAATGTCGACGACCGCAGCGGCGCGCAGATGGCGATGGAACATGTGCTGGCGCGCGGCCACCGCCAGATCGCGATTGTGGCGATTGAATCGGGCAAGGGCGGGCACACCGAGGAATACACCGGCACGCTGGCCGCGCGCCTGGGCGGCTATCGTGCCGCGCTGGATGCCTACGGTCTCGCGCTCGACGACCCGCGTGTGCAGCTGATCGAAGCGCCAACAAGCTGGGCGGGCGGTCGCGCCGCCTTTGCGCAGCTATGGGACGGTTCACAGCGCCCAACCGCAAT
>LJCR01001626.1 GCA_001399705.1 Kouleothrix aurantiaca | reverse complement strand
CTGCCCGCCACACAGCTCTGGCACGCCGTCGCGCTTGAGCTGCTCGAGCCACTGCCAGCGGGCGGCGAGCCGGTGCGCGCCAGTGGCCGCGTGCTGGTGCCGCCAGCCGGCGCGCGCTTTGGCGTGATCAGCGACATCGACGACACCGTGATTCGCACCGACGCCACGAGCCTGCTTGGCACCTTCCGCAGCACCATGCTGGCGAATGCGCGCACGCGCCTGCCCTTCCCCGGCGTTGCCGCGCTGTACCGCGCGCTGCATGGCGCGGGCACAAACCCGCTCTTCTATGTGTCGAGCAGCCCGTGGAACATCTACGACATGCTGAGCGACGTGCTGGCGCTGCGGGGCATCCCGGCCGGGCCGCTGCTGCTGCGCAACTGGGGGCTTGAGCGCCGGCTGGAGCTGGCCTTTCGCCACCACGATCACAAGTTCGCCGCGATCACGCGCATTCTCGAAACCTATCCGCAGCTGCCATGCCTGCTGATTGGCGACAGCGGGCAGGAAGATCCCGAGATTTATCGTGAGGTGATCGCGCGCTTTCCCGGCCGCATTCTTGCAGTCTACATCCGCAATGTCACAAGCGGGAGCGCGCCGCGCACCGCCGCCATCCAGGCGCTCGCGCAGGAGCTGGCCGCCAGCGGCAGCACGCTCATCCTCGCCGACGACACACTTGGCGCGGCGCGCCACGCCCACGCGATGGGCTGGATCAGCGACGCCGAGCTGGACGAGGTCGCCGCCGCCGTTGCGGGCGAGCAGGCTGCACCGCCATCCGGCACACAAGCAGAATAAGGAGCAGATATGGCGCCGACGATTCCGCTGGCCTGGCAGCCGATCCTGGCTGAAGAAACCGCCAAGCCCTACTACGCCCGGCTGCAAGCGTTTGTCGACGCCGAGCGCGCCGCGCACACGGTGTTCCCGCCCGAGCCGGATGTGTTCAACGCCCTGCTGCTCACGCCCTTCGAGCGCGTCAGCGTGCTGCTGCTCGGCCAGGACCCGTATCACGACGACGGGCAGGCGCACGGCCTGTGCTTCTCGGTGCGCCCCGGCATCAGCACGCCGCCCTCGCTGGTCAACATCTATAAAGAGCTGCGCGACGACGTGGGCTTCCGCATCCCAAACAACGGCTATCTGGTAAAATGGGCCGAGCAGGGCATCCTGATGCTCAACGCCGTGCTGACGGTGCGCGCGCACCAGCCAAACTCGCACAAAAACAAGGGCTGGGAAACCTTCACCGACGCAGTTATTCGCGCAGTGAACGCAAAGGACGAGCCGGTGGTGTTTGTGCTCTGGGGTGGCTATGCGCAGAAAAAACTCAAGCTGATCGACACCGAGCGCCACACCGTCATCCAGTCCGCCCACCCGTCGCCGCTGTCGGCGCGCAACGGCTTTTTCGGCAGCCGCCCGTTCTCGCAGATCAATGCCGCGCTCAGCGCCGCCGGCCGCGCGCCGATCGACTGGCAGATCGCCGATTTGTAGCACGAAAGGCCACGCCATGGATTGCTGCCAGTGTCGCGGCATCGAGTCGCTTTTCGACAAGAAGGAAGCCGAGCACCGGTTGCGCGAGTACCAGCGCAGCGGGCCGGCGCGCAGCACGCGCCTGCTGCTCGACGCGCTGGTGGGTGAAGGGGTGCGCGGCGCCAGCC
>LJCR01001625.1 GCA_001399705.1 Kouleothrix aurantiaca | reverse complement strand
AGGCATTATCGCCCAGCAGCAGCTCCTTGCTGCCCTGCGCAATCACGCAGAACGACGGGAACGACACGCCATAGCCCAGCTCGGTTGGCGCGGACGAGCGGCGCAGCCGCACCCCTTCCAGCGGCTCAACCGCGCCATCGTGGCGGATCGCCCGCCCCAGCCGCTCGGCCAGCTCCTCGCGGCTCGCCTCGATCTGCTGCGCCTCGCGCTCAGGCGGGGTGCGGTTCGTCGCCGTAGTCGCTCGTGCTTCTTTCATCTGTGCCCTCGCTGCAAATCTGCAGGAACATTCAAGGATGCTGGAAAATCGTTCTACCGCCTGGCGGCGTGCGGCCCGTATAATAGCACCCATACGCGGGGGTTTCAATATTGCTGAAGCTGATTGCCTGGACTTTTATTTTATAGTGGCTTCATTGCGAGGATCACAGATGAGCAGCTGGACAGACGACGAACTGGCGCAAATTGGCGATGCGGAAGAGCTACAGATCGCGGGTCTGCAGCAGGATGGCACGCTGCACAAACCAATAATCATCTGGGTCGTGCGCCACGGCGACGGCCTGTATGTTCGTTCAGTCAAAGGCACGCGCGCCGGCTGGTTCCGTGGCACGCAAGAGCGGCACGAGGGCCGCATCTGGGCCGGCGGCGTGGAGAAGGACGTTCGGTTTGTGGCCGAAACCGACCCTGCCGTCAACGCCGCGATCGACGCGACCTACGAAACGAAATACCGCCACGAGGCCCAGTGGGTGCCGCCCGTGCTCACGCCAATCGCGCGCGCCTCGACGCTGAAGATCGTACCGCGCTAAGAAAAGGAGAAACCAGATGCAGACGCGCAAACTCGGCCGAAGTGGCCTGGAAGTTTCGGCCATTGGCCTTGGCTGCATGGGCATGAGCTTTGGGCTTGGCCCCGCCGCCGACAAGCAGGACATGATCGCGCTGATTCGCTCGGCCGTCGAGCAGGGCGTGACGTTCTTCGACACAGCCGAAGTCTACGGCCCATTCCGCAACGAAGAGCTGGTTGGCGAAGCGCTTGCGCCCGTGCGCGAACAGGTGGTGATCGCCAGCAAGTTCGGCTGGAACATCGACCCGCAGACCGGCCAGCAGTCGCCCGGCCTGAACAGCCGCCCCGACCACATTCGCGTCGCGACCGAGGGCATCCTGAAGCGCCTCAGAACGGATTATGTCGATCTGCTCTACCAGCACCGCGTCGACCCCGGCGTGCCGATTGAGGAAGTGGCCGGCGCGGTGAAAGAGCTGATTGCCGAGGGCAAAGTTCGGCACTTTGGCCTGTCGGAAGCGGGCGTGCGCAACATCCGCCGCGCCCACGCGGTGCAGCCACTTGCCGCATTGCAGAGCGAGTACTCGCTGTGGTGGCGCGAGCCGGAGGACGAAATCTTCCCGGTGCTCGAAGAGCTGGGCATCGGCTTTGTGCCGTTCTCGCCGCTGGGCAAGGGCTTTCTGACGGGCAAGATCGACGCGAGCACCACTTTCGACAGCACCGACTTCCGCAACACCGTGCCGCGCTTCTCGCCCGAAAATCGCGCCGCGAACCAGGCGCTGGTTGAGCAGGTCGGCGCAATTGCCGCGAAAAAAGGCGCAACGCCGGCGCAGGTCGCGCTGGCATGGGTGCTGGCGCAGCGGCCCTGGAT
>LJCR01001624.1 GCA_001399705.1 Kouleothrix aurantiaca | reverse complement strand
GGAGATCGTGCTGATCAACCGCGCCAAGGGCTCGGGCACGCGCTCGCAGATGGGCAAGTTCCTGTTCGCTGGCGACGACACGATGTTTGCAACTGGCGCGTCGGAAGAAGACAACAGCGAGACGGTCAAGACGACGGTGGCGCAGACGCCGGGCGCGATTTCCTACCTGGGCTTCGCCTACGTGAGCGACCCGTCGCTGGTGGCGCTGGGTGTGGACGGCACGATGCCGACGAAAGAAAACATCCAGGCGGGCAAGTGGCCGATTGGCGGGCCGGGCTACATGATCACCAAGGCGGCGCCGGACGGGCTGGCGAAGGACTTCCTGGCCTTTGTGACCGGCGACTTCCAGAAGGACCCCGCCTTCGACAAGCTCGGCTTTGTTGCTGTAGACGAGTAAACCGCACCCGGTCGTTCGACGACACACGAGGGTTTGGGGGCCACCATGGCTCTCAAACTCTCGGCCTTCTTGTGAAAAGAAGAGCTCTGTGTCATACTGCTGCCGCTCAGCTGGGCACAATCTGCTAGGCGTTTGAGCAATACAAGAAAGAAATATTCTCTATGGCGCGACGAAATGCGACATTTATACAGGCAGTTTTCTTCAGTGCCGCAGCCATTTTGGTATTAAGCACGTTAGCGCTGCTCTTTTTCATCGGCAGCAACGGGCTGGCTGTATTCAAATATCACAGCTTCGGCGAATTTTTCCTCGGGGCGTCGTGGGACCAGAACACCGACCAGTTTGGCGTGCTGCCGCTGCTCTACGGTTCGCTGATGACGGTGCTTATTACCTTGCTGATCAGCGCTCCGCTGGCAATTGCGGTTGCGGTCTTCATGGTCGAAATAGCGAGCCCGCCGGTGCGGCGCGTGATGCGCACCACTGTCGAGCTGTTCGCCTCGCTGCCTTCGGTGATTTTTGGCCTGCTTGGCCTGACGCTGGTGGTGCCGTGGGTGCGTATTGCCATGCACACTGGCCTCGGCAAAGGCATCCTTCCCGCCGCAATTGTGCTGGTGTTCATGACCCAGCCAACCATGGTTTCGATCGCCGAAGACGCGCTGCGCTCCTTATCCGAGGCGCTGCGTGAAGGCGCGCTGGCGGCGGGCGCGACGCGCTGGCAGATGATCTGGCGCGTGCTGCTGCCGGCAGCGCGGCCCGGTATCCTGACGGCGGTGATCCTGGGGATGGGCCGCGCAATCGGCGAAACCATGGCGGTGCAGATGGTGATTGGCAACATCACCGGGCGCATTCCCAAAAACCTGATCACGGGCGCAACGACGATGCCGGCGGCTATTGTGACCCAATTGCCCGAGGCGACCAGCCCGGCACACCGCGCGGCCCTGATTATGGTCGGCTTTCTGCTGCTCCTGATTGCGCTGGCGCTGATCGCTGGCGTGCGCATTGCGACGGGCGGCAAGCAGAATACAGCCTCGACCAGCGCGCGCCCAAGTGCCACTCGCAAGGCGGCCAGCACGGTGTCGGCGGCAAGCCAGCGAGGTGAAGCATGAGCGCAGAAGCACGAACTCGAAGCAGCGCGCGCGATACCATCGCAGCCCTGCGCGCATCGCCCGGCTCGCGCCGCCGCGCTACACTGATGGACCGCATGGCGACAGGCTTTATGGCGTTGGCTGCCTTGCTGCTGGTGCTGGTGC
>LJCR01001623.1 GCA_001399705.1 Kouleothrix aurantiaca | reverse complement strand
CCCGCCCCGGCACGATTTGATCACCAGCGGGTAGCCGACCTGCGCGGCGGCTTCGCGCAGCGCATCCAGCTCGTCGGCATTGAAGGCGCGCTCGGAGTGGGCCGGCGTTGCAAAGCCGGCCGCCGCCGCGCGCGCAAGCGTGGCGATCTTGTTGCGCAGCAGCTCGACTACGTCGGCGGGCGGGCCAACGAACGCCAGGCCGGCGGCGTCGCAGGCGCGAATGAAGGCCGGGTCTTCGGCCAGAAAGCCATAGCCGGGGTGAATCGCCTCGGCGCCGGCCGCCCGCGCGATTGCGATAAAGGTCTCGCCGCTGGTGTCGCCCAGCGCGTCCGGCAGCGGCACGCACTCGTCGGCCAGGCGCACATGGAGCGAGCCAACGTCGGAGGCGTCGTAGACTGCCACCGAGGTGATGCCCAGGTCGCGGCAGGTGCGCGCGATGCGCACGGCGATTTCGCCCCGGTTTGCGATAAGGATTTTCTTGAACATAGAACGCTCCGCGTAGTCAGGAGTCAGGATTCAGGAGTCAGAGGATCGACAGTGCCTCAACAGCGCGTTCAGTGGTGCTTCTGATTTCTGACTTCTGACGCCTGACTTCTGGTATTACATTGGCGAAATCCCGTGCTTCTTGGGTACGTGGCGCTCGCGCTTCGAAAGCGTCAGCTCCAGCGCGCGGATGAGCATGCGCCGGCTGTCGCGCGGCTCGATCACGTCGTCGATCAGGCCACGCGAGGCGGCGACATACGGGTTGTTGAAGCGATCTTCGTAGCTTTCGACCAGCTCCCTGCGGCGCGCGGCCGGGTCGGCGGCGGCTTTCACTTCGCCCTGGAACAGGATGTTGACCGCGCCCTCCGCGCCCATGACGGCGATCTCGGCATTCGGCCAGGCGTAGAGCAGGTCGCCGCGCAGGCCCTTGCTGCTCATCACGCAGTAGGCGCCGCCGTAGCTCTTGCGCAGGATCAGCATCAGCTTTGGCACGGTTGCCTCGCTGTAGGCGTAGATCATGCGCGCGCCATTGCGGATGATGCCGCCGTACTCCTGGTTGGTGCCCGGCAGAAAGCCCGGCACGTCCTGCAGGGTGATGATCGGGATGTTGTAGGCGTCGCAGATGCGAATAAAATGCGTCGCCTTGACGCTGGCCTTGATGTCGATCGTGCCGGCCAGCACCATCGGCTGGTTCGCGACAATGCCGACCACCCAGCCGTTCAGGCGCGCAAAGCCAACCACCATGTTCTCGGCCCAGAGCGCGTGCACCTCGAAGAAGCGCCCGTCGTCCACCACGCTGCCGATCACCTGGCGCACGTCGTAGGGCTTGTGCGAGTCGGTCGGCACCAGCGTTTCCAGCTCGGGGCAGCGCCGCTCGGGGTCGTCGGTGGGCGGGATGTAGGGCGGGTCGTCCTGATTATTGCTGGGCAGGTAGCCAAGCAGCTCGCGCACCATCGCCAGGCACTGCGCGTCGTCTTTGGCGAGGAAGTGGCTGACGCCGCTTTCCTGGCTGTGCACCAGGCCGCCGCCCAGCGTTTCCTGGCTCACATCTTCCTGCATTACGGCCTTGACGACGTTCGGGCCGGTGATGAACATATAGCTGTTTTCGGTCATGAACACAAAGTCGGTGAGCGCGGGCGAATAGACTGCGCCGCCGGCGCAC